>JAUPKV010000157.1 GCA_030837265.1 Methanobacteriota archaeon | reverse complement strand
CAGTGACCCAAACAGGCAAGCCATCCTTCGTTACACCCACCCTGGCGGCAAGATCGGGCTGCGCGTCACGGAGGAAAGCTGGACTCCAAGTAACAACTACGGGACCCTCGGCTACTATCTCGAATATACCGGCGACAACATTATGGACCATGACGGCGACGGCCTGAACGATGCTCTGGAGACGAGCGGAATGCTGGCACTGGGCAGACATGACAAAGGGTTATGTTCCCACAGTAGGTGATGACATCTCGGGAGTTTTGTGGCTTCAGGGATATATGAAATAATCCTGTAAATTGGCTGACAAACTTCAAGTTTAATTTAAAAATATCTGGTCGATTGAGTCTCTTTCATATTTAAAGTTCTGATGATCAAGTGATTTCAGGCCGATAAGATCATTCTAAAACTCAAAGATTGAAGGACAAAGTCGGTTTCGGGAAAATTCATTTATTAAATTTAAGAGTGAACACTCGATGCAATTAAATAATAGATATTCAATCCTATTTTAAAATCCAATTAAAAACTATGGTAAATACCTTATTGATAAAACATTTGCCTATCATCGATAGCCGGGGAAGGTAACCCGGAGTGGTTTCTAATGATCCGTTATGTTAAGTATCATCCTCGGTCAAATACCTTCATTATTGAAAAAAGAGCTTTTTTTGAGCAAGACCTTAAACTGGAAGGAAATGTAATTGTGGGACAGGAGGCAAAGTTCTGGGGAGACCTTACGGTTACTGGCAGGCTTGAGCTGGGGAAAGGTTCGGCAGTTCAGGGCAATGTGAAAGCCAGCAGTGCTCTTGTCTGTGCTGCAGCAAAAATCCTTGGTAGTATCGAAACGGTATCCGAACTTATTCTTCTGGATGGGGCAAAGGCAAATGCCGTAGCCTGCCAGGGAGACATTCGCGCCAGGCCTGGATGTGTTATCGGCTCAGTAAAAGCCGGAGGAACTCTCGAACTTATAGGAAAAGTATCTATTAAGAAAGTAGAACCATTAACAAAAGTGATAATCCGGGCTGAGGATAACCCTTAGCTGCTTTCAATTTACCTTATTCTATGCCTCACTTTTTGAACCTTTCTTCTTCCAGAAGCTTTAGAACAAAATCCCTTAAGCGATTAGCTTCCGTACCGGTCCTGCATCTTGGGCGGGGTAGTTCCACATTTACAATCTCTCTTATCCTTCCCGGTCTAGAGGTCATGACTACTATCCGGTCAGAGAGAAAAACCGCTTCATCCACACTATGGGTTACGAAAAGAATTGTCACATGTCTTTTCTCCCATATTTTCAGGAGTTCATCCTGAAGGATGTTTCTGGTTTGAGCATCCAGAGCTCCGAAGGGCTCATCCATAAGAAGTACCTCGGGCTCGTTGGCAAGGGCTCTGGCAATAGCTGCTCGCTGCTGCATGCCCCCGGAGAGTTCATAAGGATAGCTGTTTTTGAACTGTTCCAGACCTACAAGATCTATATACTTCTCCACCTGCTTCCGGGCTTCAGCTTTCTTGACCCCCTGCATTTCCAGACCAAAGGTAATGTTATCAATAATGGTTCTCCAGGGAAAGAGGGAATACTGCTGGAAGACCATTCCCCTCTTGGGGTCCGGACCCGTAATAGGAACTCCATTGAGCGTAATTTCTCCCGAGGTCATAACCTCCAGTCCTGCGAGGATTCTAAGCAATGTCGTCTTCCCACAGCCAGAAGGTCCGAGAAGGCAAATAAACTCTCCATCCTTCACATCAAAGCTTACGTTATGTAGAGCCTCGGTCCCGGAGCCGTCTTCTTTTTTAGAAAAGATACGTGAAACATTTTTTACACTTACTCTGCCCATCTCATACCACAGTTCCAGCTGTCCATTTCAGTAGTTTTGCGTCAACGTAATATCGGAAGAATCGGTCGATAAAAAGACCCACAAATCCCAGAAGGAGCATATAAACAAGCACATAATCCATCCTGTGTAGATAATAATTGTGCCAGATCTGATATCCAAGCCCATTGGTACTAACCCCGAACATCTCTGCAGCAACAAGACACATCCAGCCCACTCCCATGGCAATTCGGATTCCTGCAACAATCGAAGGCATGGCTGATGGAATTGCAATGAAACGTATAAGGTTGATACTTCTGGTACAACCAAGAACCTCTGCCGCTTCGACATAAACTTTGGGCACGTTTTTAAAACCCGAGTAGGTATTGATAATGATAGGAAAGATCATTCCTACAAACACAACAAAGCCTGCAGCTTCATGTGTAAGCCCAAACCACACGATCGCAAACGGTATCCAGGCAAGAGGGGGAATCGGGCGCAGAATCTCGATAATAGGATCAATTGCCCGATCTGCTTTTTTGAACCACCCCATAGATATTCCAAGGGGAATCCCGATTATTAGCGCAGCAGCAATGCCTATCAAAAAGTGGAGCAGGCTTGTTGATATATCCTCGAAGACTAACCCACTTTTCACGATGGAAATGAAAGCTATTACTACATCATAAAAGCTTGGTAGAATAAATTTTTTATGTACTACTTTATCGGCTATAATCTGCCATATAATAATTACTGTTATAAGAGATAAGGCTTCAATACCCTTTTCTTCAATTGTTTTTATGAAACCAATTTTCATATCTAACTAAAAGGACTATTACTTTTTTATCTTTCCGGCACACTTCGTTTTTATTAAAAAATAAGGTCCAACTGCCTCCGGTACAAGAAAGGCAATTGAACATTCTTATGTGTTTGAATTCAAGTTTTTATTAAATATTTTTTACACTTAAACTTCTATCTTTTTACTTTGTTTTGTTTCCACTGACAGCTTTATCATAGAAGCTTGTATCAAATATGTTTTCTGCTGTTAGAGGTTTCTGTATATACCCGAGATCGGACTGGACTTTTGAGTAATTGACAACTGATTCTTCAATCTGTGCAGGATTTGTAATCCATTTTCCGTCCCATTCCTTAAAAGATTTCTCAACTGTTGCGACCTCAACTGTAGTCTTATTTGAGAAAATCTGAGCAGCTTCGTCCATATGCTCGTTGTTGTATTCTGTTGCCTTAATGTGCGTCTTTACAATCTGCTCCACAATATCCGGATGCTCCTTGATAAGTTTTCCACTCACTACGAGCACACAGCATGCATGATTCGGTTCCATCTCTCCGGATTGTACTATGGTGCGCCCGTTACCCTGCTTTTCAATGATCGTAGGGGATGGATGAGGCAGGAAGACGGCATCAACCTTTTTCGCTGCGAGAGCAGTCATGGCGTCTCCGGGGGTCATGGGAACTATTGTAACATCTTTTGTAGGATCAATTCCATTTTCCTGGAGCCATTCTCTGAGGATAGTATCCTGAATTGTTCCAGGCGGGTAGGTTGCAATTTTCAATTCTTTTCCTTTTAAGTCCTTAGGGCTCTCATACTGAAGTTCGTTCCTGAGTACGAGACTTGAGCCGTTTGTCTGAACAGGCGCAACAATTTTTGCGTCAAGACCCTGGCTGAGAGCTGTAATCACAGGAGCTGACCCAACATAGGCTACATCCAGGTCTCCAGACATCATAGCCTGCATTTCAGGGTCGCCCGTCGGGAAAGAATTCTCCTTAATGTTCGTAATTCCAAAAGGCGCAAGATCCTGTTTCCACCAGTCTTTTGCAGCCGCAGTCATGTATGCGATTTGATGGGTACTTGGTTGATAACCGAACTTTATTTCTGTAACCGGTGCGCCTCCCTGAGCTCCGCTCGCATTGCCGGATGAGGTCTTATTATCAGATACGTTTCCTTTATTTTCATTATTGGATGCACAACCTGATACAAAGATGGATGCAACCAACAATAAAGCAAGTAATATGCCTAACTTTTTCAAAGCTTCACCTCAATACTCTATAACTACAATTCAACACCTAACTAAAATAATCTTATAGGGCAATTTTCAAAGAAGAATTCCAGTGAAAATAAAAAGTATATACCTCGAAGTACTATTATTTTTTCAAAAGTAGTATATATATGTTCTCAAAGCATTTTTCGTTTTATCCCAAATGTATTAATACATTTGGACATATTTCTCATTTGGGACTTAACTCCTGTAAATTGTAAATATTTGTTCCTGTAAATTGTGAATACCTGTACTACTTGAAGATATAATTATAGGGTTTCTGAGGTTACTTTATGAATGCTGCTGACAAGGTTATAAAGTCTGCTTTTGAATCTGATGAGGCATTTCAAAAAACATTTTCGGTTGTGATTAAAGAGGATCTTAACCTCACTGCTGTGGATTTTGCCAAAAAAGCCAATATCCCACCAAGTACCCTTTACAAAATCCTGTCGGGCAATAGGGATCCGAATATTAAAACTCTCCGACAGATTGTGAAAACGATCCGTGAAATTAAGGAATCGGATAGTGGGGAATTTATCGCCGTAATTGCAGCTCGCTCAGTGCTTGATAACATCATCGAAACGAAGAAAAAAATCGGCGGCAGGCTGATTACAATAAGAGAATATTCCGCGACCTCAATGGAAGAAGCAATAATCGCAGCTGTTAATGCTGAGAGAGACGGAGCCAAGGCCCTGGTTTGTGCTCCAATAGTAAGCCCAACTGTTGAAAAAATTCTTAATATTCCTGTAACAACTATTATTCCCAAAAATAGTCTTATAGATGCTATCGAGCTTGCACTTCGAAAAATGGATTGAAAATTAGAAAATAAAAAACCCGCGATCTGCTTGTCGCGGGAATTATGGTTTGATTCTTTTCTTAGTCTTTTTTCCACGTTTTACTGTTTCAGGTTTTACTTCTTTAACTTTATCGAGTTAATAAGTTCCTGAACCTTTTCCTGAATATCTCCTACATCGCCGCCGCCTTTGGTAAAGTAATAAGCAGCTCCGCCTATAATTAAAAGGACAACAACTATGAGGACATACAGCAGTATTGGAGAACTTTCTTTTACTTTATAGATGACTGTTTTGCCTCCTAATTCCGCTGTATAATTTCCTGGTTTTTCCTCTTTGTGGGAGAAGGTTACAGTCTTATTTCCTCCGACACCAAGTGAAACTTCCTTTGATTCGGTTTCATTCCCATTTATCGATAGCTTTGCAGTATAATTTCCTGCTGCATTACCTGTATTTATTATGGTAGCTGAGATTGTTGCATTCTTACCGGCACTTGGATCAATAGGAGTAACTGTCAAGCCGGATACATTGAAGATTGCTTCAAAATCCCTAACCTTCACGTCAATGCTATTACTATTGAAGCCTTTCTTGGAAGCACTAACCTTGATTGTACCGTTTTTATCTGCCTTGTACGTGATAGTCCCATTGGATCCGGTTTCTCCCAGAAGTTGATCGTCAATTGTAATATTTGCACCAACAACCGGGTTTCCTCCAATCTTTTTCAAGGCTGTGATGGTTATGTTATCCCCGAGATATATTTTCTCAGGAGAAACACCGAGGCTCATTTCATCTTTCGGGGCAACAACATCGATATTTTTGGACACGGTTGAGTATCCGCTCTTTTCTGCGGCTAATTTCAGGGACCCCTCGCTTTCTGCGGTATATTGAACAATTCCATCTGAGGAGGTATTTCCTGTAATGTTTCCATTAACCTTAACTATAGCTCCTTCTACTGGATTCCCGTTTGCAGTAACTTTAATATCAAACTGACTGCCTGCAGCAATCTCATCCGGAACACTGATATTCAGTCCATGGGTCGACGAGCCTCCGCTTGTAACTTCGACATATGGGTAGAACCTGAGGGTAGAAGAATTATCAGCGGTCTTGAAACTGACATTGTTCATGACAGTAGTGTTCGAGCCTTTGCTAAGCCCGATATCATCGGTGTTTTTCATTGTGATGCCGGAATCCGAGACATCTGTAACTTCCATCTTGTCGAAGTCATCCCCATTCTTAACTTCAGTATAATCTTCAGAGATCTGGAAAATACCCTGCACAAAGACTGCAGAGTTTTCTGCGCCTGAGAAAACTGTCCCGAAGTGAACAATGATAAGAGGCACATCTGTAGCTTTGCCTATATCAGTTTTGTAAACATAGTCCTGACCGGAAGAAACAAAACCGTCATCAACTACTTTTCCATCCTTTTCTAACTGAACCCAGACACTATTCCCGTTAACATCAACCTCTTTGACATTCAAAGAATAGCCCTCTTGAAGAGCAAGAGCAGAACCTGAGGACATAGACGTTTTGTCGTTATTATCATTTAGAATCTTGACAAGAATATCACTTGAGAGAACGCTTACCTCATCAATGGATCCATTAACGGCATCATCAGGATACCCGGCAAAGTACTTGTCTCCCATAAATCCGAAAACTGTAAAATTGCCCCAACTCTTATGTTCGAAATTTACAGTTTGAGGACTGGATTTGTAGACCAGGCCACCTTCCGGAATAGTGCTGCTATCCAATTCTGTGATATTAAGACTCTCGGTTCCGAGTCCTTCATCTATGTTATAATAGAATCCTTCGAAATTTTTAGGAGTCCATGTGAAAGGAGAACTGTCAGATACTTCTCCATTAATATCTGAATCGTACACAGTTCCGCGCAGTTCGTATGTACCGCTTTCATTAGTGTCCACTATAGGGGCAAAACGTAGTATATTGTCATCTGCGACCTTTATCTTTACTTTGCCCATGAGATCGACTGTTTCTCCCTTACTGAGTCCGACATCATTACTGTTTTCCATCTTAATTTCACTACTACTGATGGATTGTACTTCCATTTCTCCATAATCGTCGCTGTTTTTAACTTCCAAATAGTTATCTGAGATCTGGAATAGGCCCTGTACGAAAACCGCAGAGCTTTCGGTGCCTGAGAAGACACCTCCGAAACGAACCAAAATTATGGGTACGTCAGTAGCTTTTCCAAGGTCAGTTTTATATACATAGTCCTGGTTGGATGAAACAAAACCGTCATCAATCACTTTTCCATCCTTCTCTAGCTGTACCCAGACACTATTCCCGTTAACATCAACCTCTTTGACATTCAAAGAATAGCCTTCCTCGAGAGCCAGGGATTCTCCGGAACTTATTGATTTTTTATCGTTGCTGTCAATCAGGATCTTGGAAAGGATACCATTAGAAATCGGACTTATATCTTCACCCACAGGATCAGAAGCTTCGGTATAACCTGCAAAGTATTTGTCAGCCATGAACCCTATGACCTGATAAGAGCCCCAAGAACTGTAATCGAATTTAGTCAAAGCAGAACTTGTAGAATACTCGAGATCCCCCTCATTTATGGTTCTGTCAATACCTTTAATAGTCATGTTTTCAGAGGAGACTCCGCTGTCAAGGTCATAGTAGAAACCTGAGAAACTCTGGGCAGTCCAGGTGTATGTAGTGGGCATGCCATCTTCCCAGATCCGGTTTCCGGTAGAATTATCTTTAGCTGTTACCTCAATATTAATGCTCTCAGGTGCTTGAATCACAGTCCCATTATTAAGTGTTACAGCTAGAGTAGCATTGTATTTTCCTACGTCTGAGTAAGTATGTTTAGGATCCTTATCGGTTGAATTCTTTCCGTCCCCAAAAGTCCAGGTCCATCCACTGATTTCGCTGGTGTTTGTTGATTTGTCAGTGAATTGAACCGTTAAAGGTACTGATCCCTTTGTAACATCTGCATCAAAATCAACACTTGCACCACTTGAGTTGAGAACAGTTATAGTTTGACTCACCACAGTAGAACCATTATTTCTTTCGCTATTCGAGGGAATTAGCTGTGCTGTGAATGTACCTGGTGTAGAATAGGTGTGACTCATTGGATTTTCCAAGCTCGTGGTGTTTCCTTCATCGTAGTCACCATCTCCAAAATACCAGTACGCATAAGTTGTTTCATTATTAAATTGAGCTTCAAAACTCACAATTAGAGGCGCTGTTCCTGATGCCGGACTAGCACTAATAGTTGCTGTCGGGAGTGCTGCTGCAGCTCCGCATAACAACCCTAATGCCAGAATTGCTGTAAATATTCGCAAAATAACTTTATTCATGTTTTATCCTTCTAAGCCTTGTGCATAAATTAAATCTGTTAATTTTTAAAGTTCCTTTAAATCTAATCTAATCTAATCTAATCTAATAGCAATAATTAAGTTACACTTGATAATTCCTAGTTTCCTGAACTTCAGGTTTTAATTTGGGGGTTGCAGTTTTAATCAGAAGATTTATCAGCGAGTTAGGCTTTTAACTGTAAATATCCTCGTTGTTCTATCGCAGTTAGCCTATACTCGAGGGATTCGAGCATGATGCCTGATTCATACTCTGTGCATTCTCCTATAACGGTTAAGTTACATATATTTTGTACTTTTGTTATCTGCTGCGAATCAATTGTCATGAGAAGTTCGAAGTCCCCACCTGTATAAAGGGACATTTCCGTGAGCTCTGCGTGACCGGAAACAAATTTCCTGACTTCCTCGAGGATTGGAAGGGCACTTTCCCTGATTTTGAAGCCTACATGGCTTTCCCTGGAAAGATCGTACAGGGACATGGCAAGACCGTCGCTTGTATCCATCATGGATGTAACTGCCCCGGATTCAGCCAGTATACGGGCTTCTTTCGTGCGGGGAACCGGTTCGAAAAGAGCTTTGAGGACGATCTCACTTACAGGCTTTTTAGATTGAAGGGCCTCAAGAGCGGCTCCGGCAGAACCTGTATACCCTGTAACGCATACCAGGTCACCAGGTCTTGCTCCCTGCCGCAAGAGAAGCTGGCTTTTCCTGGCCCTTCCCAGGGCTGTCCCGACAACTGTCAATTCCGCATGAGTATCAAGGTCACCCCCGATAATTGCAGTTCCGCAGAACTCAGCACATGCACGCATGCCCTCTGCAAGTTCTTCGACAAAAGCAATCTCGGTGTCTGCAGGCATTCCTATTGCCATAAGGAAACCCGTCGGTTCCGCACCCATAGCTGCAATATCACTCAGGTTTACGGCTGCAGACATCCAGCCAATTTGCCACGCTGTCATTTCTACAGGAAAATCCGTTGTTCTGTGCAGCATATCCGTAGTAACGACCAGGCATTCTTCGCCATCCAGGTCAAGAACAGCACAGTCGTCCGAACCGGCACCGACCAGTATTCCTTTATGCTCCACTCTATCTTCTGAGATTTTGAAAATCTCAGATAAGCGAGAGATTAAAGCGCGTTCTCCAATTGAAGATACTTTTGTTTCTTTCATAGTCTTTTCTGAGAGGTAACTTCTATTCTCTTTTTCGGTAGATATTCACCCTTTTCCGGGAGAATGTGCCAGATTAAAGAGAAGTACTATTACTTTTCCATAATATGAACAAATAAATTTCTTTCTATATTTTAACCTTGTTTTAATCATATTTATGTATAAGGCTTTTGTAAGCTTCAAAATCATTTGAACTTAAATTTGAACCAAAAATCAATTTTTTCGTAACATTCCGGATTAAAAAAAGTGTTAACTAATTTTAATATCAGATAATCTCTTCTCCGGCTTCTTTTGTCCTTATTCTGACATTTTTAAGAAAATTCTTTGCCATCTTTCCCAGTTCAAATAATTCTTCTCTTTCCAAAACTCGTATTTTTCTCAGACTCTCTTCCAAGCTGTGTTCAGGAATTCCTTGCTGCAGTACATAAACGACTTCCCGATTTTTTACATTTGTCGAAATCCAGGCAGCTATACTGGCAATATCTTCTTTGCTTCCGATAAAATCCCTGATTACTGTTGTCCGGAGCTCCATTTCCAGGCCGCCTGAATCTGCAATTTTGATTGTTTCTTTGAGAGACGCAATTATCTCTTCCGGAGTCTTCTTGACAGCTTTGTATTTTCCGCAGCCTGCAACTTTTCCGTAAAGCTCCGGATAGTCAGGAGGCGCCTTTATATCGATAAATAACTTATCAACCAGTTTCTTCTTAACCAGTTCTGTTACCATCTCCGGATAGCAACCGTTTGTGTGAACACCAACTAAAAGCCCGAGTGTTTTTGAAGATTCTGCAAGGGGCACGACTGCCTTCTGCATAAGGGGTTCTCCTCCTGAAAATACAACCGAGCTCACAAAAGGGCTTGAACTTCGTATTTGCTCCCTGACAAAATCCAGTTCCACGGTTTCTGACTTTTCAAGGTAGGGATGATTCTGGCAGTAAGGACAGCGAAGAGGACAACCTCGAAAAAAAACAGTGATTGCAGCCTTTCCTCCCCAATCGAGGGTTGAGAGAGGAACAGTGCCTGCATAATTTACTTTCATAGTATCTCTTTTTCATTCCAATATTTAGAATTATCAATAAGTATTAATAAAAATATTAATAAAAATATTCATCGTCCCTGTCATCATAAAATAGCTATCTAAGATAATATATTAGAACTAAGGAATAATATATCACGGTTATTAACAAAATAAAAGTTAATGGGAACTTCTTAACGGAGTTCCTTTGTACTGTATCGTTTTCTATCCATCAATTCCTGGCGTTTGCCCCGGTTCCAGCCCTCTACGGACTGAAGATATCCGGTGATTCTTGAAAAGTGCTGTACGTTCGCAGATCCGCATTTAGGGCAAGAATCCATCAGGCCTGTGGACACATACCCTTCATCGGTGCACACGGTCATATCTCTTGTGAAAGCAAAATAACCCGTTTGTGTGTTCTTTGCTATATGCATGGCAAGCTCCTGAAGGCCGTCAGGATCAGGTTTTCCTTCTCCGAGCCAGATATGCATTATATTTCCGCCGTCCACGATAGGGAAGAAAGTATGTTCATACTTAATCCTATCAGGCAAAGAGACATCTGCCCCGGGAGGGATGTGAGTGCCGTTGGTATAATAGACCGGAAGGTCGCGCGTCTCATTAAACTCTTTCTCTGCAGTTTTCATGTCCCCTTTAATTGTAAGTTTGGCTTTGGCAGCGTATTCCTTATGCAGGAGATCCGAAACTGCAAAACGCTGGGCTGTCGTTTCCGCAGGCGTTCTTGCAAGCGCAATTTTCATGCCGCTTTCCTTTGAAAGCTTCAGAGCATGCATTTTCATTTCGAACATAGTCCTGATGGCAAGCTTATATGCAATAGGAGATTCATGGATCTGGTAGCCCGTGTGATACTGAACCATCTCATTTATTCCCACTATTCCGATAGTATATACAAGGCTATCAAAATCCACAGCTATTGCCCCTTTTTCCCCTGTGTTCGGGTCCTTTGGACACTGGGCTGCAAAAGGAATCCGGTTTTTCTTTATCAGGTTGTTCATCCATTTGCGTTTAATTTTGAAAACTTCCAGACCTTCATTCATGAGTTTCTTCAATTCAGTGAAAAGCTTTTGGTCATCATGTTCAGCCTTATATGCAGCCCTGGGACAATTTAAGGACAGGACCATCCATGAGCCCATTGAGAAATGCTTTCCGTCCCTGAAACGAAGCTTGTCGCCAAACTCTTTATCATCGGTAGGATTTACAGAAAATTGGTATGCGCAACATTGATAACATGAGATTCCCTGTCCTGCACCCCTATATTCCGGAAGCTGGTTATCAAAATACGGAGTCCCGAATTTTGCAGCCAGCTCGAAGGTCATCCTGTACAACTCTTTATAAGTAGGAAGCTCAGGGTGTGCTTTGTTGAAATTCTCGTCTTCTTCCATAAAGTCCGGTTCAATTGAGATTTCCGGTTTTGGGAAACTGAAAGGTTTGCCCCAGGCATCTCCTTCAAGCATTACGTCCATTAAGGCTTTGAACGCAAGGCGGACTTCTTTTTCGAATTCCCCATAGACTTTAAGAGGAGCCTGGTTTCCGTCCCAGATTTTACCCATGGCAACAATCGGGATGTCCCTCCAGAGTTTCGGAATACCCGGGGAAAGCTGTACCGATGAAAAGACAGTCTGTCCACCTCTTGCACACATCATCTGCATCATTTCATAGACGAACATCTGCATAAGCTGCCGGATTTCTTTTTCGGATTTACCTTCAAGATATGGAGCAATAAAGGTCAGGAAATTGTAAAAGCCCTGTCCACCTGCAAAATTTGTCTGTGCCGACCCCATGGCTTTTACTGCGTGCAGAAAAGCTACTTCTGCGTTTTTTGCAGGCTTTGCCACACTGGATTGAGTCCCTACGCCGTCCGGCATGAGCCCATAGTAGAAAAAATACCGAAGGTCCCAGTCCTGGCAAAACGGCCTTGTACCCATGTATTCGAGGTCGTGGATATGTATATCCCCACTCAAATGCAGGTCCGCAAGTTCTTTTGGCATCAGGAGGAGATTTTGCTCTTTGGACATCTTGTCGGCTTTCCTTTTATGAGAAGTTTCGGCATTGTTGAGCTGGTTTGCGTTGTCATTTGCCTCAAATCCATATCCGGTGTCGATTTCGTAAGCGTCGTAGACAGATGCCCCGATTCTTGTCATTATATTTCTCCATTCCACATGCCCCCTATCAAGGAGAATATTATTTACTACTTCTCTGATAAGTGGACCTGAAAGGAATTTGAGATTCATCTTCCTGATAATTTTTTCCGCTTCTTTAGCGATGTCAACCGCTTCTTCTTTTGTGATTGAAGGTTTGTTGTAAAAGATCTCGCTTAATTTAGTCTCCTTTATTAGCTGATTTACAATCATATTCCTATCCCAGTTGACCATGAAACCGTCTGAGTTCCTTACTTTTGGAAGGACAGAGACGGAAAGCCCATCCAGTGTTTTTTGCACTGGCTGATTATCGGATAGATGGTCATTTTTAGAGGGGGAATATTCAGAGAACCTATCTAGTGTATTTTTCACTGGTTGGCTATTAGATAAATTGTCATCGGGTAAGAGAATCTCGCCTGTCATTTTCTCATCTTCGGTCTGTAATATTGCGGTCTGTAATATTGCGGTCTGTAATATTGTTAAGAATGGATCCCCAATTTAGGATAAAATCTTCAATTTAATGAAATTCGCTTTGGTGGGTGAAATCTATAAGCTTCTAGTTGCAAATTTCTAATTTCAGATATTTGTGTCACAAAATTCCCATAAGTTTTTCGGAGTTTACTTCTCCTCCGAGGAAAAGATCCTCATGAGTTAAAAAGGTATCATTGATCTGTAAAACAGGTGCGGTTACCGTAAAAACTCCATTGAAACGCAGCTCTGTCAGGGATTCCGGAGTAGACATATCTGCTACTTCGAATAGCACTGAGTTTGATTCCAGGAATTTTTTCAATTTATTACATTTAGGACAGCGTTCCGTTGTGTAGACGATTATTTTTGCCATGCTTTACGACCTTCTGTTTCTCATTACTATTTCTTAGTTATACTGAACTGTTATACTGAACTGTTTTATTGAGGTTTGATTTCGGCGCACACTTTGAATTTATTTCTATGGTGTTGGGAGTGAACACCAGGCGCAAAGCGCATTAAGGCTGGAAAACAAAACCCCATGGGTTACCATCCCTCAGCTAACCCCTTAATATATGTATATTTTCAAATTTTTCAAGTACCAGTCAGCAATATCGGAATAGGGCGAAATAATTAATTAGTGCCCATTGATACTGTTCATCACTCAATTTGAGTGAAGATTAGCTTTTTTTCAGGTAAATACCCTAAATGCTTTAGCAGTTTATATTCGTTTTTCAACCCATCTTTGAATACAATAAAGATAATAACCATTTCGTTTTGTACAAATAAAGATCTTATTTGTTACCAGACCTGATAACAAATGACTCATTCCTGTTTTTAGAAAATAGACTAATAAAAATAGACTAATATATGCTCGTGACCTTTTTCTCAAATCAATCAATTTTTTAGAAAATCTTTAATTTACCATAATTCATTTAGAATCCCTAATTTCTTAGAAAAGATTGGAAACAAAAAAGCGTTATATTTGACCAGTCATAAATTGTCAAGCACAAAAAGAGGTGTCATCTCATAGAGAATCTATTGCCTTCAGGCTGTAAACCTCTCGACGACCTTTTGGACGGAGGGTTTGAGAAGGGAATCGTAACCCAGATATTCGGAGCTGCAGGGACAGGGAAAACAAATATTTGTATCCAGCTTGCAGTAGAATGTGTAAAACATGGGCAGAGAGTAATCTACATAGATACCGAAGGACTTTCTCCTGTTCGGTTCAAGCAGATTGCAGGGGAAAATGCAAAAGAGATAGCAAGAAGTGTTATAATTTATGAACCCCTGAGTTTTGAAGAACAATATGCTGCTGTAAGAGAAGTGGAGAAGATATCCGGGGAGAATATAGGACTCATAATACTGGACTCTGCAACTTCATACTACAGGTTTGAGCTTGAAGACGAAGAAAGTGGCTTGAAGAGTCGAAGAGAGCTAGCCAATCAGATTGGGTTCCTGCATGCTCTTGCCCGTAAACACAGCTTTGCAGTAGTTATAACTAACCAGGTATATTCCGACATTGTCTCGGGAGGGGTGCGCCCTTTGGGCGGCAATTCACTTGAACACATATCAAAGACAATTATCCAGCTAGAAAAAAAAGGTGAAGGACTCAGGCGTGCAATTCTGTTCAAACACCGTTCTCGCCCTGAAGGCTCAAATATTGAGTTTAGAATTACAGCCGATGGGATACGTTAACGTTCCCGTGTCCCAGCTATAAACTCTTCGGTCCGCCTGCAGGCTTCGTCGTCGGGATACTGGATCGCCGGATGTTTCATAAAGTAAGATGCAGGAGAATACAGCACTCCTCCGATTCCACGGTCAAGGGCCAGCTTACAGCAGCGAATAGCATCAATTACCACGCCTGCGGAGTTAGGAGAGTCTTCTACAGAGAGCCTGAGTTCAAGGTTCATGGGCACATCCCCAAAGAGACGACCTTCCATTCTCAGGAAGCATACCTTATTGTCATTTTGCCAGGCTACGTAGTCACTGGGCCCGATATGGATATTTTCATCCTCAAGCTTTTGAGACAGTACGGATTGAACGGCTTCGGTTTTTGATTCTCGTTTGGAAGCGAGCCTGCTCCTGTTAAGCATGTTAAGGAAATCAGTGTTTCCCCCAGTATTCAACTGATATGTCCTGTCAAGCTTTACACCGCGTTTTTCAAAAAGGTTCGCAAGAATCCTGTGAGTAATTGTAGCCCCAAGCTGGGCTTTAACATCGTCCCCGATGACAGGAATATTCAGGGCTTCAAATTTTTTTGCCCATATCGGGTCACTTGCAATAAAAACAGGCATATTATTGATAAAAGCCACCCCGGCCTCGAGGGCACAATCGGCATAAAAGCGGACAGCTTCTTCAGAACCAACAGGCAGATAATTGAGAAGCATCTCCGCGCCTGAGTCCTTAAGCTCATTTACCACATCTGTTTTTGTAGCTTCCGACTCCCTGCTTACAACGAATGTGCGTTTCTCTTCGTAGTTCTTCATGTGTTCAGAGACACCGTCAAGAACCCTGCCCATTTTGACCTTAACACCTGTTGCCGGGACGTCAGAGCAAAAAATCGCTGTGCAGTTAGGGGGAGCAAAGATAGCTTCAGCTACGTCTTTTCCTACTTTCCTGGCATCAATATCAAAAGCAGCAACAATTTTGATGTCACTGGGTTTGTACCCCCCAAGATCCCAGTGCATCAATCCGATAGGCTCTTTATTATCGGAGTTATAATACTCGATGCCCTGTATCAAAGAGCTTGCACAGTTCCCTATTCCTGCAATTGCTATTTTTATTTTTGTCATAAGCGCTTACTCTCCGACTAATACCCTGATTTACTAATA
This sequence comes from Methanobacteriota archaeon, assembly GCA_030837265.1. The sequence goes on along the minus strand of JAUPKV010000157.1, from coordinate 4,303 downwards.
CCCTGATTTACTAATACCCTGATATTATAACATAATAGAATGACAAATCCTAATTAAAATTTAAAGACATGAATTCACAGATTCAAGATTCTGAGATTTGGAATTCGTACTTGTGAAAGTATGATTCTTCCTGTATCTCAACAATGGGTTTTAAATCTTCTCTTATTTCTGCTATTACCCTATAAATCTATATATCTAAGTTTGCATTTCTGGAAAAAAAAGCTTTAATCATTTATCACAGATACTTAATTTCCCATTTTTTCCTTATTATTTTTCTATTTAAAGATGATAAAAGCTCCTGTCAGAATTCATATTAACCACTCAGCGTGTCTGGAAAATTAAAGGAAGATGGTCAACAGGCTATCTCAGGGCACACGTTGAATAGATTTTTATCGGATGGGAAGCTTGAAATGAAGTTGAAGGTTTTTGAGTCGTGATTTAATGAGGACAATTGATTGGAAAAAAGAGTCAAATTCAGTAGTACTGGTAGATCAGACATTGCTTCCAAAAGAGTACAGGATAATTGAGTGTAAAACTTTAAATTCACTCTGTGAAGCTATAATATCTCTCAGAATAAGGGGTGCACCTGCTCTCGGCGCCGCAGGAGGCTTCGGGATTGCTCTTGCTGCTTTCCTGAGTGAAGAAAAATATCTGGAGGCAATGATAAAAGATTTGGAGCTTGCTGGAAAAGCTCTTAAGTTGACCCGCCCTACGGCAGTGAACCTTGGATGGGGTGTGAATAGGGTATTGAAAGCAATTTATGACGCACCTGATGTCCGTGGAGTCAGGGATATAGCCCTTCAGGAAGCCCTGGATATTGCCGAAGAAGATGTGGCCACAAACAAGCTGATAGGGGAACAAGGTGCTAAGTTATTGAAAGACGGCGATACGGTACTAACACACTGCAACGCAGGAAGGCTTGCTTGTGTAGATTGGGGTACAGCGCTTGGAGTTGTGCGCACGGCTATTGCCAAAGGCAAAGAGATTAAGGTTATCGCCTGTGAAACCAGGCCCCAGAATCAGGGAAGCAGGATAACTGCCTGGGAACTGATGCAGGACAAAATTCCGGTAACCCTGATTGCAGACTCAATGGCTGGATGGGCAATGCACCAGGGACTTATAGATAGTGTACTTGTAGGAGCAGATAGAGTCACTCAGGATGTTATTTTCAATAAAATAGGAACGTACACACACTCTGTCCTTGCAAAGGAGCATGAGATTCCCTTCTATGTAGCAGCCCCGGTATCCACTTTCGATTTCAATGGCTGGGAAGGTAGCGTAAAAATAGAGGTCCGAAATCCGGATGAGTTACGATTCTTCGGATCAGAACAAATAGCTCCGAAAGATGTCGAAGTCTTTAATCCCGCTTTTGACGCGACTCCCATGGAGAATGTTACTGCGATAATTACGGAAAAAGGAATTTTTTATCCCCCTTTTCTGCTGGATGAAGTTCTAGTTTGAGAAGCTCTCGTTTCAAGAAAAATAGCGGAATTAACAATACCTTAAACAGGATACTGAAAAGAATTTTCTGCAGGATTTATATATCAGAAACGTAATTAAGGGTGATTACTAAAGTTTATGAATGGATGATTACAAAGTTGAAAAAAATTTAGTACTCACGTTCATTTTCTAATTTCTAGATAAATATTTTAATAGTTGCTATAGCAATCTATATTATCAAAGGTATGGAATTCTATTCAAACAATTTATTCTTACAAGCGTTAAACTCATTTACAAGCGTTAAACTCATTTACAGGTGTTAAACTCATGGCTAAAAAATCAGGTTCCGGGCTCCAGTCTTCTGCTGGGCTCATGCGTTATTACGAAGCCGATAAAAATGCAATTCACATCCAGCCAAAAACAGTGATGATTGTCGGCGCAGTTGTGGGCATCGCGATTTTATTTCTAAGTGCTGTAAATCACGTTTGGCCGTAATTACACCCTTTAGGGCAGGATTTGGTTCCCTTGGGCAAGAATAATTCGGGGAAAAAAGAAAACAAAAAAAAGTTTTCTTCAGGAACCAAAACATTTAAACCCAAATATCTACTCCTGGGTTTTCTTCTGTTACTGGTGGGTATCTATGGGATTATGTATAATCCCGCTAACTCCATCAATGCCTCTGCTAACTCTACCAATGCCTCTGCTAACTCTACCAAAGCTTTGGCGCAGTGGGAGGTTTCAGACTCAGGAGTCTTATCTTTTTCTCCCCGAGAAAAGCCTGTATTTACTGCTCAAACAATAGAAGATAAGTATGCCCCTCAAAAACCGGATACTGTGAAGTTGTTATCTTTTGACAGCAAAGGAGACAAGATCCAGGCTCTTTTAAGAATACCTGCAAATTCAACCTCTTCTTTGCCGTATCCCGGAATAGTCCTACTTCCGGGAGCAACAGTAAGTAAGGAGGCTGAACAGGGTCTGGCCATCGAACTCTCAAAAATGGGATATGCAACCATTGCTATTGATCAGCGCAATCTCGGCAGCATAAATTTCGAAAAGGATCTTGAGCTTTTCAAGACTGGTGTTGAGCCAGTTGAGTATTCCATGGTCTATGATGCCCTTAAAGCTGCAGACGTGCTTGCCGCCCAGCCTGAAATTGACCCGAAAAAGCTTGCAATCCTGGGGGAAAGCAATGGCGGGAGATTTGCCGTTATTGCCTGTGCACTTGATCCGTCTCTTAAAGGTATTGTCGGAATCAGCACTTCAGGATACGGGACTGAAGATATTAATCCTGCTTCAGCTAAAGATTCCAAGACTTATCGTTTCTATCGCTCAGTTGATCCGGATACTTATCTTCCTGACCTCCCGCCTGCAAAATTTGTGATGATTCATTCCCTCAATGACCCCTTAATTCCTTATGATTCAGCAGTAAAGACCTTTGCGATATCAAAAGAGCCAAAAGCAATGTATAACGTTAGTGATGCAGTTCATGGATATACAGGTTCCATGCGCCCCTATCTTGAAAAAGAATTTGCGACAATATTTTCATAATTTTAACCTGTTGTGTCCTGACACTCTAAAACTTATTCTTTTCAACTTATTCTTTTCAACCTATTCATCACAGACATTTTTTAAGTTTTTTTAGAAACAACCGGGTTAATAGTTAGTTCAGGAAATGACTTTAGATAACTGATGGACGGCAGATTTAGCTGGTTACCCAGCTATCCCCTTTAGTTCATCATCACTGAACAATTCTTTGAGGTCCATCAAAGTAAGAAGTCCATTCTCAAGTTTTCCCACTCCCTTTAAGAACCTTGAGTCATCTTTTAAAGCTAATAAACGAGGTATCTCTTCTATATCCTTGGTAGACAGATACTTAACTTCACTGACACTATCAACAGTTATTCCTACAATAGTATCTTCTAATTCAATTACTATAACCCTGGTGCTTTCATCATTTTTTTTAGCTTCTTTACCAAGTCTCTTTCTTAGACTTCCGATGGTAACTATTTGACCCCTCAAATTCAATACTCCTTCAATGAAACTTGGTGCACTTGGAATACTGGTAATCTGAGTAGGTAAAATGATTTCTTTCACCTGAGAGATTTCAACTCCAAATCTTTCTTCGTCAAGATTAAAAACAATTACTTGAATAGTACTATCCAAATTAATAGTTTGACTATGATAACTCATGTTTAATCACCTCAAAAGCAATAGAAGTTATCAATGTTTTATTACCCACATTTTTACAATCACACCTCAACTTTCGTTCCATCCTAACTATACACAATGCTATAGCTATTTGTGATAAAAAGAAAGCTGAAATTCCCCCAAAGTCATACTCGTCGCTGACTTTTTACTAAAGTCCGGATTTTGTGTATGAAAAATTAAGATAATTTTGGCAATGAAACCGGGTACAGAATCCGGAATATTGATATGCCTTCGTTGCCAAAAATCCTATTTATATCGAAATTCTTTTATTTCTTATTTCAATTTCCCATTTATACCGCAAACGCTTCCATTTCATATTTCAATTTGTTTGAAAGGTTAGCAATCTCATGAATTGAAGCTCCGATCTCTTGAATAGAAGCACTTGTCTCTTCCGAAACTGCTGCAAGACCTTCTGCCTCTCTTTGGACCTCTTCTGTCATAATGTTCCCCTCTTCGGAAGCTTTTACAACATTTAAAGATATATTTGCCTGAATATCAATTGCTTTTGTGATATCACTTATATCATTTGAAACCTGTGTGGCATTCTTGATAATTGTGTTGAGCGCATCCAATGTCTTATGTACACTATTGACACCGTCAATTATCTCCACATTTGCAGTATTTATTGCATCTGCGGTTTTCTTGCTGTCTCTTT
>JAUPKV010000156.1 GCA_030837265.1 Methanobacteriota archaeon | reverse complement strand
TCTCGTTTAAGGAATCAAAAAATGCTTTCATTTGCTTTTCAATTTCTGCCGAATATTTTTTGCGTAGCATTAAATTCAATTTCCGCTTTCATTTGTAATCGAGTTCAACAAGCATTATATATTGAAAACATAAATATTTGGTATTATATATTTATTATTCCTAAGCATTAATATTACAGGATGGGGATGCACTGAAAAATAACGGCATAGTGCTGCATAAAGATCGGATAAAGATATTACAATAAATGTTAACCAGAGCTAATATAAGGTTTAAATTGTATTCATAGTAAGGTTAAATTGTAAAAACATTTGCCTTTACAGGGGAATAGGTTTTAAGGTTTTATCAGGTCTGCGGGGAAGAAATAATTTACATGTTTGAATTCTGCTGGAAATGATTTTTTTCTAATGGACTTGATAAGGTCTTAATGTGAACATAAAATGTTGCATGAGAGCAACATAGTTGAGGGTATTTTATGAAAGGCGACAAGTGTACAAACCCTATGGATAAAAATCAATTAGGTGAACCGCTTCCAAGCAGAAACCAAACAGTGGGGGATACTCCTGAACTAACTACAGTAGCAGGAGCTCCGGTGGAAAGCAATCAGGACAGCATGACAAGCGGTAGACGCGGACCTCTTATGCTGCAGGATATCTGGTTTCTGGAAAAATTAGCACATTTTGACAGAGAAGTAATTCCAGAGCGCAGGATGCATGCAAAAGGTTCGGGAGCGTTTGGGACGTTTACCGTAACGCACGATATAACCAATTACACTAAAGCATCCATATTTTCTGAAATAGGAAAACAAACCAAAATGTTTGCACGCTTTTCTACTGTAGCTGGTGAGCGTGGAGCAGCTGATGCAGAGCGTGACATTCGCGGTTTTGCTTTGAAGTTTTACACTGAAGAAGGCAACTGGGACATGGTAGGGAACAACACGCCTGTGTTCTTTTTCAGAGACCCGTTGAAGTTTCCTGACCTGAACCACGCTGTTAAACGTGACCCGCGTACCAATATGCGAAGCCCAAATACTAACTGGGACTTCTGGACGTCTTTACCCGAAGCTCTGCTACAGGTAACTATTATTATGGGTGATCGCGGACTACCTTCTTCTTACAGGCACATGCATGGATTTAGCAGTCATGCTTACAGTTTAATAAATAAAGATAATAAGCGAGTATGGGTAAAGTTCCACTTCAGGTCACAGCAGGGTATAAGAACACTCACCGACCAGGAAGCTGCAAAAGTTGTCGGAATGGATCGTGAAAGCCACCAAAGAGACCTTTACGAAGCCATTGAAAAAGGCATGTTCCCAAAATGGAAAATGTATATACAGGTTATGACAGAGGAACAGGCCAATTCTATGAAGAACAACCCCTTTGATCTGACTAAAATGTGGCATAAAAAGGACTTTCCACTGATACCGGTTGGCGAATTTGAGTTAAACAAAAATCCTGAAAACTATTTTGCAGATGTGGAACAGGCTGCCTTTTCACCAGCTAACGCAGTCCCGGGAATTAGTTTTTCCCCGGACCGCATGTTACAGGGACGTTTGTTCTCTTATGGAGATGCACACAGGTATAGATTAGGTGTAAACCACCATCAGATCCCTGTGAATTCTCCTCAGGGTGTTAAAAACTATCACAGCTTCCATAGAGATGGACAGATGAGAGTTGATGGCAATGTAGGAAGTCAACTGCATTATGAACCTAACAGCTATGGGAATTGGAAAGATCAACCTCAATATGCACTTCCGGTTGAAAAAACAGGTTCAACAGATATATTGAGGTATGACTTTAGAGAAGATGACAGTGATTATTACACCCAGCCGGGAGAGTTATTCAGAGCTATGACTCCTGATCAGCAACAGGTTTTGTTTGAAAATACTGCCAGAAATATGGGCGATTCTACCCTCCAAATCAAGCACAGGCATATTTACAATTGCTATCAGGCAGATCCTAAATATGGTGAAGGTGTTGCAAAAGCATTGGAGATAGATATTTCAACCGTTGATTTAAATTTGCCAGCGCGTACTTCAAGACAAGCTAATTATGAAGCAAACAATAAACATCCTGAATTAAATCAACCTACAATGAAAAAAGATTCAGGCAGGGAGATTGATACGAACGGCGATCCCTGCATTGAACCCGAAAATGATCCCTGGCTTTTGTAACTATTTAAATTGACATTAGCGGTACTATCAGGTCTAAAGAGGAATCAACATATCTATATGCTCGAATGTAGCTGAAATAATTTTCAGCCCTCATGGACTTGACAATACCTCATTTTTAATGCTTTGATGCCCCTCTTTATCCGATTGGCGTTTTGAAACACCTAAATTTCAGCAGTTCCTTTAAAGTCCATTTTGACTCTGTAATCCCTGCTTCTCTTGCCGGAGTATCTTTGCACCTGACTTTCCGCAGATGTCTTCAAAAAAATAACGTTTTTCCTGATACCGTTTTTGGAGAATTATTCGAAAATTTGCAGTTATTATCTCAACTGAAGTTTAGGGAAATGCTGCTGGAAGTTCTAAATGAAGGAAAAAAGCCGAAAAGTTCGGAAAATATCAAAAACATACGTTTGAGTAATATGGAATTTTTCCGAAAAAACGATAGCAAGAAAAAATTGTGAAAATTAAAAGGGCATCTGCGGAAATTCAGATTCTAAGTAAACAGGAAGAGAAGCCGCCTATTACAGCAGCACCTTCCAGAAAGTATCGTTTTTAAGATTCTCATACATTTTATTGTTTTTTCCAAATTTTCTGATATTTTACTTACCAAATTTTCAGATATTTTATTCTTTTTTTCGTCCAAAGACAAAAACCAGGCCAAGGACAGCAGCTACAGGCAGTACAATTGAAGGGAATTCAGGAATATTATTGACATCGGGATTAATGCCTGATTCATCATGCTCAACCTGTATTGTTATGTTATCAGCAATCTCCAGATATCCATCTGCTACGACCACATGATAATATGTTTTTTCCGTAGCAGTCGCGGGAACTGTAATCGCTAATATCGATGTCTTTGAATCACCTGCGTTTTTGAGGATAAGTGTCTCAGGTTCAAAAAGATAGCCCCAGCCGGATTGTTTTGTGTCAGCCCTTATATACAGATA
>JAUPKV010000155.1 GCA_030837265.1 Methanobacteriota archaeon | reverse complement strand
TATAACAAATTATATTTATAACGGGTCAATCTGAAAATTTGATTTGCAATAATCTTCACATATGCTTTGTTTCTAAGCGTATACTCACAGTGTGTGCATATCAGGATGTCAGTTTTCTGGCCCTGCTCGCTTTGATTTATATGCTTTATATTTATCCCGAGGTAAAATATGTCTGAAATAGAAAACGTTAGCGGTGGCCCGACAAAACCCGAAATAATTGCAGTTTCCCTCTCAAAACTCGGACTGCAGGAAGGAGACCGGTTTGCAGACATTGGATGCGGGACGGGATCAGTGTCTATTGAGGCTACTAAGGTTGCCAGAGATCTGATTATCTATGCAATAGATGCTCGCAAGGAAGCCCTGAGAGCTACAGAAACCAACTTCAAGAACTTCAATATCGCAAATGCCACGCTATTAGCTGGAGAAGCTTCGGAGATCCTGAGCTCTAATGAATTTATTTATCCTATTGACTGCGCTTTTGTCGGTGGGACAAAAAATATCGACTCAGTGATTGAGATACTGTTTGAGAAAAAAACGCGTAGCATAGTTGTGAACGCGGTTCGTATAGAGACAGTAGTCCGGACAATTGAAGTTATGAAGAAACTTGGAATTTTTGCTGAAGTAGTCCAGGTGTCGGTGTCAAGAGGTGTTCCACTTGCCGGGGAAACTATGTTCAAACCCGAAAACCCGGTATACATCGTTGTCGGAAGGATGTAGATTGAGTTTATATTTCAATCGGAGTTTATTTTAAATTTACTCTGCTAATCTATGGAGCGATAAAAATGTTAATAGGAGTAGGACTTGGTCCCGGAGACCCTGAACTTTTAACCCTGAAAGCAGTAGATATTTTGAAAAACAGCGATAAGGTATATGTACCCGGCCGCCTTGCAAAAGACCTTGTAGCTCCCTATGCGGATGCGGAAATCCTGGAATTTCCAATGATAAGAGATATCGAAGTCCTCAACACTCTCTGGAAAGAAAATGCTGATAGAGTCGCGGAAGAGGCCAGAAAAGGAACTGTTGCCTTTGGGCTCATAGGGGACCCGAATTTTTTTTCAACGTTTTCTCATCTCAAGAAAGTTATGCGCAAGCACTATCCTGATGTTGAGATTGCAACAGTGCCCGGGATAAGCTCTATCACTTCCTTTGCTGCCAGGACCGATGTTGCTGTTGAGAGTTCTTTTGAGGTCAGCGATGGTTCGGAAATAGGATATAAAATTCATCTTAAAGCCACTCATCCTAAAACCATAGTCGAACAGCTTGAAGCTGAAGGATACAAAGAATTTATTTTTGCGGAGCGACTCTTCTCAGAAAACGAGACTATAATCCGCAGAAAAGATGAGATGCCGGAAAAAGGAAACTATTTCAGTATCATTTATGGCAAGAAATAACAGAAGGAGTGGTCAGATGGAAAGAAAAGTTTATTTTGTAGGAGCGGGACCGGGAAACCCAAAACTCATTACAGTGCTCGGACGCGAGATGCTTGAAAAAGCTGATCTTGTAATGTACGCTGGCTCACTGGTAAACCCCGAGGTTCTTGAATATACACAGGGAGAAACAGTAGATAGCTATGGTCTAACTCTGGAAGAGACCACTAAAATAATTGCTGATGCTGTAGACGCTGGGAAATTTGTTGTCCGATTACATAGCGGGGATCCCTCCCTTTACGGATCCGTTGTAGAGCAGATGGAAGAACTTAGAAAATATGATATTGAAGTTGAAAGAGTTCCGGGTGTTTCGTCCGTTTTTGCAAGTGCAGCGGCTCTTGGTACTCAACTTACTCTTAACGGTGTTTCCGATACTCTTATCATTACACGCCCTGCCGGAAAAACTCTGGAAAAAGACCTCATCCCCGAACTATCTGCTTACAACACGACCATGGCTATCTTCCTGGGTACTCAGAAAATAAAGGAGATCATGGAAAAAGTCAAATGTCCAAAAGATACACCCGTTGCAGTTGTCTTCCATGCTTCTTGGGAAGATGAGGAAGTAATAACCGGAACGGTAGAAAATATAGCGGACAAAGTGAAGAGTGCAGGAATCTCTCGATCGGCAATGATAATTATCGGAGGGGTTGTTGACCCCAAGAACTACAGGAGGTCCTACCTATACGGAGTAGCGCAGGAACCGCTGTGATTACCTTTGAAAGGAATAAGGAAGTTGCAGCAAAGATAGCTGGCCATTTGAAAGCTGACATGTATATCTATGAAAAAGGTATATTCGAAAGGATTTTTTCAAATTACAGTGCAATAATCGCGGTTTTCGCCACAGGCATCGTAGTCAGAGAAATTGCCCCTCTTCTGGATACTAAGTGGTCGGACCCTGCTGTGGTTGTGGTAGATTCCAAATTGAATTTCGCAATCCCACTTCTCGGAGGACATCACGGAGCAAATGAGCTTGCCAGGCAGATTTCGGAACTGGGAGCTGTCCCTGTAATTACTACAGCAACGGAAGTTCATGGCAAGCCTTCGGTTGAAGGCATTGCTGAGGGATTAGGTTGCGAGATTTTCAATAAGGAATCCACTATAGCTGTAAATTGTGCACTCCTTGATCAGGACATTGAAATCCTTGAGGTTAAGGGGCCCAGGGTTGTCATTGTGGACGAGGATGTATCCGTACTGATAAGGAAGCGACAACAGACTTAATATAACAGATAGAAGCGATTAAGGATGATTATAGGAATAGGGACTCGCAGAGGCGTTACAAAAGAAGAGGTCATCGAAGCCGTAAAACATGCACTGGATGATTGCGGCCTGGAGCTGGCTGCGATTACGTCTCTGGCTTCTGCGAAGCTTAAGGAAAGTGAACCAGGTCTGCTGGAAGCAGGAGAAATGCTCGGCATTCCAATTGATTTTTTGCCGGATGAAGTGCTTAACAGTTATAACCCCCCTTCTCCATCCAAAGCGTCTCGTTTCGGATTAAAAGGAGTTGCAGAACCTGCAGCTCTTGCTCTATCAGAAGAAAAACAATTGATTTGTAGGAAGAAAGTATATGGCAGAGTCACAATCGCTATCGCAAGATAAGGCAACTGGAGGAAAACTCTACATCGTGGGAATCGGCCCGGGATCTGTAGAGCAGATGACAGTAAGAGCCAGGGATGTTATCCTGAATGCAGATTATGTCCTTGGAAACAGTACTTATTTAGACCAGATCGAAAGTCTCCTGGAGGCTCAGGAAGTAATTCGCAGCTATATGGGTAAAGAAGTTGACAGAGCAAGAAAAGCTGTAGAGCTCGCAAAAATCTCAAATGTTGTCATGATTAGCGGCGGTGATACAAATGTTTACGGTATGGCAGGTATCGTACTTGAAGTTGCTGAACATGAAGGCCTTGAGGTTGATATAGAAATTCTTCCCGGAGTCACTGCAATTCTGGCCGGGGCTAGTGTACTTGGAGCACCAGTTGTTACGGATTTTGCAGTCATCAGCCTTAGTGACCTCCTTACTCCATGGGAAATTATTGAAAAGCGCCTGAACCTTGCAGCAGAAGCGGATTTTGTAATCGCACTTTACAACCCGAAAAGTCGAAAAAGACAATCTAATTTCTCAAGAGCTATAGAAATCATCCGCCGATATAAAGCCGAATCCGTGCCCGTAGGACTTGTAAAGAATGCTTTGAGGGGAGAAGGTGAAGATAGGATCGTAACAACTCTCGGGAAAGTTATGGAATACGAAGACTGGGTAGATATGAGCACGACAATTCTGGTAGGAAATGGAGATTCCAGGATCTGGAATTCTCAAAAGAAGGACTTTATAATTACTCCCAGGGGGTACCATAAGAAATATGACTACTGAAAAAAGTGCTAATGGAAAGGCTATGAACCTTGAGGATCTCAAGGAGTTTACAGAGCTTACAGTGGACATTGACCCTGAACTGGTGAAAATCTGCAATGATTCCGGGGCAAGAACTGAGGAAGCAAAAGCAATCTACATGAAAAGCCGTACAATGATACAGGAGCTTATCGGGAACAAAACTCTCGAAGACCGTTTCCGCCAGCGCTGTGTTATTGCTACCGGAGACCTTTCGGTAGCTGATATAATGCGCTTTGTGCATGATCCTGTCCTTGCAGGTGTGGAAGCAATTAAGAGAGGCGCTCCGATTTTTGTAGATATAAATATGGTAAAAGCCGGGATAACGAAAGCAGGACATAAATCCGAAATTATCTGTGTGCTTGATGAAGACCCGGATGCCGAAATCGCTAACAAGTACGGAATAACCCGTACATCAGCTGGTTTCCTGGCCGCCAGAGATAAACTTGACGGAAGTATTATAGCAATAGGAAATGCACCTTCAGCTTTGATTATGGTCTGTAAATTGATTGAAAAAGGAGTTAGACCGGCTCTTATAATCGGACTTCCGGTGGGTTTTGTAAACGCAGCGGAATCAAAAGAGATAGTTAGAGATCTTAAAATCTCTGTTCCCTCAATAAGCTGTGTAGGAACAAGAGGTGGGACCCCTATGGCTGTTGCTTGCGTAAATGAGCTTGTGGCAATAGCGAAGGAGAAGGAGGAATAATCTACTCCCCATTTCTCTGATTCTTATTTAAATTACTCTTTTTTCACTTGCAAAAAATCAACAATATTGTCAAATGCCATTTCTTTGGCAATTTCCAAAGCTGTATTTCCATTCTCACCCCGAATATCAGGGTTGGAACCGCCCTTAATAAGTAACTCAACAATATCCTCATGCCCTAACTGTGCCGATAACATCAATGCAGTTTCACCATTGTGGTTTTGAATGTCAAGTTCAGCTCCAGCCTCAATGAGCAATTTTACAACACCTTGATGCCCCATATCTGCTGCATACATCAAAGCAGAGTTGCCATTTTTGTCCTGAATATTGAGACCCGCACCGCCTTTAATAAGGAACTCAACAATGGTCTTATGACCTTTCTTCGCTGCACTGATCAAAGCAGTCTGTCCATTCTGGTCACGGATATTAGGATCTGCATCACTTTTAATGAGAAGATCAACAATATCCTTATGTCCCCGAGTTGCTGCAGAAATCAGTGCAGTTTGTCCATTCTGGTCTTGAATATTAAGGTCCGCACTACCTTCAATAAGTAGCTCAACAACATTCCTATATCCTAATTTTACTGCAACTTTCAATGCGGTTTCACCATTTTGACCTCGAATATTTAAATCCGCACCACCCTCTATAAGTATTTCGACAATATCCCCACGATCTGTCTTTATCGCCGCAATCAAAGCAGTATCTCCACTTTCTTCCTGAATGTTGGAATTGGCACCGCTTTTTATAAGCAGCTTAACAATATCCTTATGTCCGAAATTTGTTGCAAAGATCAAACCTGTACTGCCACCATAAGGGTCTCGTGAATCTATGTCAACTTTGCCACTTTTCAAAATCCGCTCTACATTTTCTATTAGTCCCATTTTGCAGGCATCAAAAAATTCATGGGTTTTATCTTTACCAACTAAATTTGATAGAAAGTCCATAGAGATCCCTCCGGAATATGATATTATTCATGCACAAAATGTAACTTGCTCTTTATTATTTTCGTATGCTTCTTGTGTCCATTTAATGCATTACGCAGTTCTCGAGTATAACGTTATTTATTAATACTAATTTCCATATAGTCCTACATCGAAAGCCGCATATTTCGGACACTTATTATAGCAATTGAGATATATTTGAATGTAATTAGATATCATGGGAGTTGGTAAACATTATAGAAGAACAGGACGATAAAATGTATATTCAGGAATTGAGGGCTTGCAAACTTGACTTTTTAGAATGGACTCCAGATAAAGGGGTAAAGATCAGTGATACAACAAGGCAATTTGCAAGGGAGTTCCTAAGTTTACCTATCATAGATGACTATAGCAAGACAAACGGCTTTAACGGAGCGAAAAAGACATTCAACCAGATAGCTTCAATGCTGGTCCAGTGTAGCACGGGACATGACGGAACCATTCTTAAAGCAACCATAGATGAGATTGCAGAAATAACCGGAACTACAGAAAGAAGAGTTTTCACAGTACTGGAAGCATTAGAAGCAGAGGGATGGAGACCAATTGAGGGATGTAAAACCAGTTCAGAAGACCAGCTTTAGTTATAATCCCACGACAAACAAAGTATATTCAGTATTTGATTCTTTCTTTTCTTCTTTTTATCAGGAAAAAAGTTAAATACACATAAAGAGTAAACTAATTAAACTAAAAAATTTTAGGAAGATAACTATTGTATACATCGAAGCCTTTACCAAAATCAGAGAAATGGATATTTGATTTAGTAATTATTGATCTTGACATAATTCCTGTCCGACCGGATAATATTATTAAGATACGTTACAAGAAAGACGATGATAAAAAAAGTAAGGAAAGTGTTAAATTTTATATTTTCAAAGGAGAAATGCCAATCGGAAACTTTGAGTTCCACCCAAATGATTGGTGTCGTCTGACAGGCACAGATGATAAACTAGAATCAATAAATCCAATACCCAGACCCTACCACTAAGTAGGAGTCGGTGCTGTTTCAATGACGAATTAAGCAGTAAATCCATCCTTGAAATTTTAACAATTTGGTACACTTCATTTGAAAGCCATGCCAAGATTGGAAGAAATATCGGACAACATATTTAAGACGATCTGACTTTCAACCTCCGCTTTTTTGCAATTAAATTTTCGTTGCTTAACTATAAAATAATAGTTGCAAATGATTTTGATAAACCATCCATAATCCAAGAAGGATAAGAATTATTCCTGCTACTTTTTTGAGGATTGCATCATATTTTGTTATTAACTTCAGTTTTGAGGATGAAACCTGGGCTGAATATGCGATCACTAACATTGGCAATGCAAACCCTAAAGAATAAAATGAGAGGATGATTGCACCGTCAGCAAATGAGCCGTTAGTAGCATCCAGAGCGATTTTAGTCAGAATCATGCCCAGTATTGATCCGATGCAGGGAATCCAAAGCACCCCAAGTGAAAGTCCAAGTAAAAAGCCTGATACAGGGCCTTCTTTATTCATTCCTGCCAGCAGGGGAAACTTTGAAAACGAGTTAAATAGGCCTTTATCGAGTAGTAATGAAAAACCCATTAAGAGGATCAATATCTCTGCCAGGATTTTCAATTCGTCTACATGGGCACGGAAGACCGCTCCAAAGGCAGAGGAGATTATTCCCATTATAGTGAAAGATATTATAACCCCCATCACTATTGCAAGAGGCCTGAATCGATCTTTTCCTGCGGACGATGCCAGCACTGCAGGCAAAAGGGGCAAGATACAAGGAGAAAAGATACTGATGATTCCTGCACCAAATGCTGCCAGAAAGGTAATTTCAACAGACATGGTTCTAAAAGTTATGTTCAGTTTCAAGTTTGATTGATATTAGTATGATCAGATACTTCCTTATTCGGATTTTGCATCTTCTGTCTGGAGTGCAAAGTTCAAGATTTCCTCAAATTCCTGTTTATTTCGGAGTCCGACGATTCTTGCCTGAAATCTTTCCTTACTAACTTCCCCGTCCTCTCGCATGTAAACATATTCATTATTTTCAATACCTACAATCACCGAGGTGTCAGGAACAGCGTTCACTACGAAATAATTAGCTAGATCAGGACTTTGATCAACATCAATAGACATGATAGTTGCATTTCCTGCGTATTCCTTTGCCAGATCCTTAAGGATGGGTTTCATAGCCCGGCAAGGTCCGCACCATTCCGCTCCAATCTTTAATAAGACTGGACCTTTTTGCAGAGAAGCGTTTATTTGCTCCAGCTGAGTCACATCTACGACGGAATCATTATTATAATTTTCCTGAAAGGAAGAGGAGTTATTCTGTGTCCCTGCTTCAACAACATTCGATCCTTTAACTCCCCCAAAGCCCTCCGGACTTTGAACTTTTTCATTGTAACTGGCTAAGAGTATCACTGCTGCAAGCAGGATTAAAAACAGTACTGATGTTTTCATAATCTCAACGTAATATTTGATTTTCTATTCTTTGTATCGTCTTGATTGATAATTTTCTGCCTGTGTGTACTATTGATGAGGCTTTATAATAATAGTTACAAGTGAGAAAAATGCATAGGTTATACTAAAAACTTTGTGTTATTAATTACACAATATAAATCGATTACAGAACTGTTTTAGTGATTATTCGAATTCAGATCTTACTTAACTGTTTTTGTTGGAATCGTAAAAGCAAATGTGCTTCCCTTTCCCGGATTACTTCTGAACCAGACATATCCATTGTGCATTTTGACAAACTGTTTAACTAATGAAAGACCAAGTCCGGTTCCCTGAGAGCTTTTGGAAAAAAAAGAATCAATCTGGCTAAACGGTTTGAAAAGTTTATGCTGATCTTCAGCTTTAATACCAATTCCGTAATCATTAACAATTATTTCAACCATATCTCTTTTTTTTCTTGCCTCTATAATTACATGGTTGTTTTCAAAGGAAAACT
>JAUPKV010000003.1 GCA_030837265.1 Methanobacteriota archaeon | reverse complement strand
TAATATTATATGTTACCATTTAAGTATTTTTTAATATTAAGTATTTTTGAGAATAGGTGAGAAGATGAAAATCCTTGTATGCGGAAAAGGCGGCAGTGGCAAGAGTACGGTCACTGCTATGGTTGCAAAATCCATGGCTAAAAGAGGTTACAACGTACTTGTGGTGGACAGTGACGAGTCAAACTTCGGGCTTCACAGGCAGCTTGGCCTTGGAATGCCCGAAGATTTCACAAATTATCTGGGAGGAAAAAAAGCCCTTGGAGAAAAAATGATGCAAGCGTTTCAAAAAGGAGATCCTATCAGTATTTTTGAAAACAAATGGCAAATATCCGACATCCCTAAGGCTTATGCTGTAGAAAAAGGGAACATAAAAATGATGGCCATAGGCAAAATCCATAATTTCGGAGAAGGCTGTGCCTGCCCGATGGGTGCACTTGCAAAGAATCTGCTGAAGAATATGGAAACTACATCTGAAGAGATGATATTTGTGGATACTGAAGCTGGAATAGAGCATTTCGGAAGAGGGGTTGAAGAGGGATGCGACCTGGTATTAATGATACTTGACCCGTCTTATGAATCTGTACGGCTTTCAGAAAAAATCATAGAACTTGTGGAGAAGGCAGGAAAACCTCTATACTTTATCCTTAACCGTGCGGATGAAATCGGAATTCAGTTAATGAAGGACGCCGTTGATGAAACTCATATCCTTGCTTCAATTCCGTCGAGTCTGGAAGTTTTCAGAGCTGGATTTGCAGGAGAAGAGTTAAACATTGAACTTCCGGAAATCGAATCTATTTCTGATTTTCTAGTTTCGGGAATAAGCTCCTGAAAAGAATGAAACAATTACTTCAGATGTAAATGGTCTACTGATTTCTTAGAATTACAGGACTTATGCAGTTGAACTGAAATACTAATAGCACCAGGCCATTAGCTGTTTAAACACAATTCAAATCACAGCGTTGAGTCTACTTGCTTTCATGTTTATTGCATAAGAGCCTATCCGAAAAGTCATTAACGCATGTTGAAAAGTTACGATTGATCTATAATATCGGCATCCTTTCCGGTTGTACATATTGTCAATTGTAAAAGTTACAGTAGGTAACAACACTTTTCGGATAGGCTCTAAGTCCTATTTTAAACGTGTAAAAATCCTATTTTAGGGACTTTAAGGTAATTATTTTGAATTAATATTAAGATTTAGTAATTTTATAGAAGTAATGATAAGAGATAGTAAAATAGTGGTAATATGATATTAGAAAATTTTAAGAGAGAATCACTGATACCTTTACCAGTAGCGTTTATATCCACAGCCAGTGAAGAGGGAATAAGAAATATAGCTCCTTATTCCTGTATTATGCCTATTTTACGCCCACTCGATTTAATTTGTGTGGCTTCGGCAAAAATGAGAGATACATTTGCGAACATTAAAAATACGAAAGAGTTTGTTATAAATATGCCTGGTGCTGATATGGTGGACAAAGTGATGCCAACAGCTTCGCATGTCCCTTTCAATATTGATGAATTTGAACTGGCAGGTTTGAAGGAAAGACCTTCAAAAAAGGTCAAAGCCCCAGGGATTGAAGGCTGCTATGCATGGATGGAATGCAAATTGCATAATATACACGAAGAAGTATACGGGGGATTCCCTTATCTACTGATTTTTGGTAAAGTCGTGCATCTTGAAGTGGAAGATAATATATACAACAAAGAAAAAGGTTCCTGGGACATCGAAAAAGCTAAACCGCTGATGATGACAGGATCAGATCATGGTATGCATTTCTGCACTGTCAAGGATATTGGTAAATTTGAGCCTTATGGAGCTATGTTTGAGAATGGTAAAGATCCTTATCATGGATGTATGAAAAAGAAAGTACAGGAATGCAAGTAAAAAAGAATTAGTAAATTTATTTGGTTGAAATGGTTTTAGCTTATAACTGGAGGTCGAAACGATAACCCAAGAAACTATAAAAGTTGAAGGTATGTCCTGCGGGCACTGTGTGATGAGAGTTAAAAAAGCAGTTGAAACTGTGGAAGGCGTGCAGAAAGCAGATGTAGACCTTCAGAACAAACAGGTAGCTGTTGAATATCATGACGGGAAAGCAAACCTCGAAAAGGTCAAAGCTGCAATTCGGGAAGCAGGATACGAGCCTCTGTAATTATTAAATAACAAATATATTATTTGTTTCTAAGAGTTATAATAAAAGGTACGGATTCCAATTATATATAATAGAAGATACAAATTATAATACATATCTGAAGCCCCTGTTTGAAAAAAGCTGGTTATAAATTATAATGGAGCCCGGAAAAATTTGTAAATTCCGAGCAGTCCTGATAAATCTGGATAGGCGGCACATTTAATGAAAGTCACTATAAGAGTTTATGACATGACCTGTGGTCATTGCCAGAAAAGAGTAGCTGATGCTATTTCTTCTCTTGAGGGGGTGGAATCTGTTGACGTTGATCTCAAATCCGAAAGCGCAACTGTGAACTTTGACCCTCAAAAAATAAGTCTGGAGGATATAAAAGGAGCTGTCTGGAAGGCCGGATACACAACCGAATTTGAAGAATCCCCTGAAACTCAGGAAGAGATTCGGACAGAGGGCTCAAATGCTCCAGAGGCAGAAGGCTCAGTTCCAAAAATTGTTGAAGTTTTGGAAACTGCTGTAGCTTCGGAAACTACCGAAACTTTAGAGACTGCTGACACTGTTTCAGTAAAACCGGATACTTCCCAAACCTGCTCCCTGACAGAAGCGTGCAGGCTGGCAGAGAAAGATTCAAGCATAATTTTAAGCCAGAAAACCGGTATAAAGGAAATCACGCTTGGAGTTTCCGGCATGACCTGTTCAGCCTGTGCCCTGAATATTGAGAAGATATTGAAAAAAAAGGAGGGTGTGGACTCAGTAGCTGTCAATCTGGAGCTCGGAAGAGCAAAGGTAATTTTTGAACCTTCCATTG
>JAUPKV010000154.1 GCA_030837265.1 Methanobacteriota archaeon | reverse complement strand
GTTGAATATACTTCGTCTAAGTTTTATTCAAAATCTTACTATATTTTGCTTATTTTTTATCTTACTATTTAGTGTTTTCATACATCAGCCGGGATTCGAACCCGGGTTCGAGCGTTGGCAACGCCCGGTGATGACCGCTACACTACTGATGTGAAATGGTGCCCAGACCCGGATTCGAACCGGGGACAACTGCCTCTTCAGGGCAGCGCTCTCCCACTGAGCTACCTGGGCAGGTAGACATATCACATTATTAAGAATTTAATTAAATCAAGCACTTAATTAAATCAGCTTAATATTGAGTTTTTACTTACAGAAAAGTTTCCTGCAAGTTTTTATGGGCCCGCTGAGATTCGAACTCAGGACCTCCGCCATGTCAAGGCGACGTCATAACCGTCTAGACCACGAGCCCTATTGTTGTTTTACCGTCTCGCACATAAGTGCAACTCCATAGTACGCATCATCATTTATATAAGTTTTGGGTGGTTTTGGTCTTTTTATCGACTCAACCCAGCCTGAAAATAAAAAAATATTTACATTTTATAAAGGTTTTTATTCTCTCGTTTAAAAAAGTAACATTAAGAATGTTTTTTTTCTGCAGCTTTCATAACCCTGAAACCCATATTATTTCAGGTATTTTGATGACTTCCAGAAACACCAACAAGCTAAATGATACTAGCTCAATTAGGAATAGCTCAATTAGGAATAGCTCAATGATCTCTGTCCCTTCCATAATTACGATTTCAATGGGACACTCAAACTCCTACCTGATAGTTTCAGGAGGTAGAGGTATTCTCGTGGATGGAGGAACAGCACAAAAAATAACAAATATTCAAACAGCTCTCGAAAAAAACAAACTCAACTTTTCTGATATAGTTTTGATCGTCCTGACTCACACGCACTCTGATCACGTTGGTTCGCTTGCAGAAATAAAAGAGAAAAGCAGTGCAAAAGTTCTGGTTCATGCCGCAGAAAAAGGATACCTTGAAAGAGGTATAACACCCTTTCCCAGAGGCACCATGTGGTTTTCAAAAATCATTTCGGGAATAGGGAAAACCCTGCTGGTTTCGAAATCAAAATACACGCCTGTTTATCCTGATATCATTATAAAGGGTGAATACGACCTGGATAAATTTATTCCAGGTGCAAGGATTATTCCAACCCCCGGACACACAGATGGCTCTATCAGCCTTGTAATTAAAAATGAAGCCGCATTCGTTGGAGATGCTCTCTTCAATATCATACCTGGGACAGTTTTTCCACCGTTTGCAAATAATATACCCGAGCTTTTAAAGAGCTGGGAAAAGCTGATTGCTATCGGATGCAGGACTTTTTACCCCGGTCATGGAAAACCTATTCCTCTTCAGAAACTGAAGGATTCATACGAAAAATTTCAGGCATCCTAACCTCTAAAATAGAATGAGCACAATTATACCCGCAGAGGAATATGGACAAAGATGATAATACAGGGAATTGCCGTACAATCCCTGAGATCCAGGCTAAAATTGATGCCGGAGATGCCGTAGTTCTTACTGCGGCAGAAATTTGCGAGAAGGTCCGTGCAGGGGAGGAAATAAAGCTTGAAGATGTTGACGTGGTAACTACTGCTACTCGCGGTATTATGAGCGGAACTTATGCCGTCCTTTCCTTCAAAGTTTCCGAGCCGGATTCTTTTGTTAAAGCTTCAAATGTGCTGTTGAACGGCGTCCCGGCAGTTGTAGGTCCGTGCCCGAACGAGAGGTTAGGAATTCTTGACCTGATCGTACTCGGAACAGCTCATAGCAAGTCTGATCCCCGTTATGGCGGAGGCCACCTTTTCAGGGAAATGGTTGACGGAAATCCAATTACTGTGGAAGCAACCACTATTGAAGGAAAACACTTTTCAGTTGAGACCAGGCTTTCTGAAATGCCATTTGCACGGCTCTATGCAACAAGGCATGCATTCAAGAATTACCGCGCATTCGTAAATCCCGGAAAGGAACCTATCAATACGATTTTCCATGCCCTGCCGTTTGAAGGAGAGTTCAAGGAAATGACTTTCTGCGGTTGTGGTGAATTAAACCCGATTGAAAACGATCCCAAACTTGAGACAATAGGAATCGGGACACGAGTGCTTCTTAACGGAGCGGAAGGGTTTGTTACTGGCTCAGGCACCAGGAGCGTTCCGGAAAACCCTAACCTGACAGGTTTTGCAGATATGCATGATATGATTCCGCAATATATGGGAGGATTTGTAACCTCTGCCGGTCCTGAAATTATCAATACCTGGGCTGTCCCTATCCCGGTTCTTCATGAGGGAATGCTGGAAAACATCCTGAAGTTGGACAGGGAAATTCCACTTAAGCTGGTAGACCTTGCAGGCAGAATCCCGATCTGTGAGATTACTTACGGTGATGTCTGGGACAATGCAGACCTCAACATAATATATGAGCCCGAAAAATGCATCAGTTGCCGAGAATGCCGTGTCCTGGAGGCCTGTCCCATGGGCGCTCTAAGCAAAGGAGAAAAGGGTACTGTCCACAATCCGAAACTCTGCTTTAACTGCGGGCTCTGTATCTCCAGATGTAAAGGGGAAGCTTTCAGTGCAAGTCTTGGTTCTGTTAAATGCACAACAGATGGCTGCCTGAGGGATATTAAAATAACTCTGCGCCAATCAGACCGGGCCAGAGCGTTAAAAGCTGCTGAAGAACTCAAAGAAAAGATCCTGACAGGAAGATTTAGAATCACCGATTCTGTTGAAAGAATAAGGTGGAGATAATAAAACTGAAAGCCTCGGCAGCCAATTTATTTCTATCTCTCATTTTTTATTTAGTATATGTTTTTAAATAAACAATCATAAAACAAATTTTTAAATCTTTGAATTAATTCCTGCGTCAAAATCTCTTATCACACCAGAAGTATCTCTCTATCTGTCCGATACAGATCTAAAAGGATATCAGCATCCTGAGAATAAATCGTAAATTAAATCCTGCAAAGCCCGAAAGTTTTTTGATAAATTTTACCTGCAGTCTGTTTTTGAGATTTCGAATCTCGAATCTCTCCTCAGCGTTGTTTAGC
>JAUPKV010000153.1 GCA_030837265.1 Methanobacteriota archaeon | reverse complement strand
TACCGCGGAGCAGGTAAAGGCACTTACAAGTATAAACAGTGTAACCAATCCGGGTGGAAATATAGAATTTGTTGTGAATAATGGTTCCATTGAAATTACCACTAAAGATACCTATAATCAAATTCTCATAGGAGAGACCCATTCTGCAAGGACTGATAATCCACATGATGTTACCGCGGAGCAGGTAAAGGCACTTACAAGTATAAACAGTGTAACCAATCCGGGTGGAAACATTGAACTTGTTGTGAATAAAGGTTCTATTGAAATTACCCCCGATAATATCTTAAACCGTATTCTTATAGAAGAGACTCATTCAGAGAGAACCGACAATCCACATAAGGTGACAGCTGCCCAGGTAGAGGCACTTAAAAGTGTGGATGGGATTAGTAATCCCGGAGGAAACATAGAACTGATTGAAGGCATGAATATAAAAATATCTTCTGATGCGACTAATAAGTCCATCAAGTTTGACTGTACTCTAGGGTTACAGGTCCAATCTGCTGAAGCTGAACCAAAGAGTGTAAGCAGTAAGAATATGGTCGGCACCTCAAACAAATATGCTCGTGAAGACCATGAACATAAACTTGAAGACAATTTTGTAGATTATACAAAGCTCTCGGCAGACCTCCAGAATCAGCTCAATGTACTAAATACGTATCTTCGAGAAAGGGCTTTGAAATGCTCTGTAAGCAGTTTCAAAAAAGTGGAAGAAGAATTTAAAAACGAAAATTCCCTCAAGCTTTCTCTTCTTTTCAAAAAAGCTGTCCGTGAGAAAAAGTACGAGAAAGAAACTGATTTTCTTGATTTCATGAAAGATACACTGGGAAAATTAAATGATTTTAAAGACGAAATCAAAGCCCAGGCCGAAGAAGGAAGTTTCAATGACTTCGAAAATACTCTGCAAGACCTTCACAGTGCTCTTTATGGAAATATCCCCCTTAAAGTTGCTGCCCAGCAGGATGAAGTATGCTTCTTCGCTCTGGAACTCAAGCGTAATATAAATGAACCCATGTTCAAAGTGCTTAGCTGTACTGTAATTAACTTCAGAAAAGTTGCAGAGACGTTCAAAAGCGAAATCGCCAAAAATATTTCACTGAAATTTGAAGAAGGCATCAGCAGCAAGGTGTATGAGAACGAAGATGCGTTCATAAAATTCATGACAGCAAACCATCAGTTGATTAAATCCCTTTCAGCCCAGATCAGAGAGGATGCAACTGAAGATAGCCTTAATAAATATATTTCGGCTGTAGATGACCTGATTGAAGTGATAGAAGAACAAAATGATGGCCTCAGCATTGCCGTCATGCAAGAAGAAGTCTGTTCTGCTGTTAAAGGACTGGAGCCTATTAATCAGAACCCATTGTACAGAGCCCTGAAATGTACCGTAAGCAGCTTCAGGGAAATTTACGATAAACTGGACAGTGTAGTTGCCAACAAAATCGCAGACGATTTCGAAAAAGCTCTCAAAAACAAAGTTTACGATGACAGGGATGCTTTCTTGCATATCATGCAGGACAACCTTGAGTTACTTAGAGACCAGCTGCCAGAAGAAGTACAATATGAAGCTATTGAGAAGGACCTTAATAATTACGTCGCAGAAGTAAAAGAGCTTGCAGAAATAATCGAATCAAATAAATCTCACGAAATTGCCATCAAACAAGAAAGACTTTGTCACTTTGCCCGTGAACTCAGACGTGCCACCCCTTCATACAAAGCCCTCAGATGCACTGCTGCTATCTTTTTTGAAGTTGCCGATATATTCGAAAACAAAAAAAGCGGGAAGAAGATTTCAGAAAACTTCGAAAAAGCCGTTACTAGCGAAGTGTATGAGGATGACAATGTATTCATAGATTTCATTAAAGAAAATTTCGATTTATTCGGAGCCTTTGCAGATGAAATAAGAGATCTTGCTACTAAAGAGACCCGCCACGAGTATATTATAGCTCTAGAAAGAATGGAAGGGGTAATCGGATCAGGAAACGCTCACAGGATTGCTGAAGGGCAGAAAGAAATCTGTGCGGCAGCCAAACAGCTTGAAGTGCATTTGATTGCTTGATTTTTACTCAACTGTTGAACCTTCATAAGGAGTTTAATTATGTCTGAACATCAGCAAACTCATCAATCCATAGACTCAAAGCCTACTTTTCAAAAGCAAGCAACTCCAATAATCCAGGCTCCGATCTCAAATCCAGCCTCTATTATCCAGCGTGCCAGAATAAATCCGAAGTCCCTCACACCTGCTGATGTTTTGCAGCTTCAGCGAACAATTGGAAATAGAGCCGTTGGCAAGCTTTTATCAGAAATAAGAAACCCTTCTAGGGTTCAACAAGTACCGATCCAGAGGCAAACAGCACTTGAAGAGGAAAAAGAGCCTGTTCAAGGCATGTTCGGAAAAAAACCTGAAGAAAAGACATGTCCCTCATGCATGCAGAGACAGGAAATTGCAGAAGAAGAAGAGCCCATTCAGGGCAAAATGATCGAACCTGTCCAGCTACAAGCAATTCCAGAGGAAGAAGAAAAGCTATTGAGATCGGAAGAGC
>JAUPKV010000152.1 GCA_030837265.1 Methanobacteriota archaeon | reverse complement strand
TGGATAAATAAAGTAATTTCCAAACGCAATTGTCAGGAGGGACGAGCAGACTCGGAGAGTTGACAAACAATTTCGGGCTAGAGAATTAGAGAAAAGCTAATTTTTAGCGTATATTCCTAAAATATACACTCTAAAATTTGCACACTCTATTGCTTACTCTACCCGAATGAAAAAAAGTCAAAACAGGCATCAAATCAACAACTTTCCAATTGCAAAACGGGTATAGGCACTAATTTAATAAAAGTTTATAAAAAGATTATAATGACTAAATAAAATAAGGAGGAAAATATATGGGTGGATGTTTTGATGGGATTAGAGGACGTGGCGCTGGCTGTGGTCTTGGTTTTGGTCTTGGTTTTGGCGGCTGTGGCTTTGACCGCGACAACTGTGGTTGTGGTGGCAGAAGGCGTGGCTGCTTCGACAGATTCAGATCCCGTCGTGGCTGTGATAGAGACTGGGGCTGTTAACTCTACTAAGCACTGAAGAATAATAGTCGTAAAAGAAAAGAATTGATAGACATCTTTTCAAGACTAAAAGCAAATCTCGGATAAATCTCTTGTCTTGAATTGATGACTATCCTTTTCGTTTTTAAACTAGGTATTTATATATTATCTTATCAGCTTTGAGTTTTTCCTTTAATATATCCTCTTTTGTCGCAGTTATTTAATAGACAAAAATTCAAATTTGATATTTTACTGTCGATCCAAAAAAACAGTTATAGTGTCTCAAATTTTAAAGATGTCCTTAAATAAGAAGCAGGTTAAATATATTATACGAATACACTATGAGACACTGTGAGCGAAAAACCTAAATTCTAATTATTCATCACATATCCTTAGTTGAAAAATTAAACTATTGTTTTTTTTAGTTGGTATAAGTCATGGAAAAAACAGTTAATCCTGAGAGTCTCACCGGGCTTTCTGATGAGGAAGCTAAAAAAAGACTTAATGAGAACGGTTATAATGAACTGCTTTCACAGAAGAAGCAGAGTTTACTTTCAATATTCTTGAATGTAATTCGAGAACCCATGTTAATCCTTCTTCTGGGTGCAGGTCTGATTTACCTTCTCATCGGAGAAACGAATGATGCCCTGATACTGTTGCTCTTCGTGTTTGTAGTTGTGGGTATCACATTCAACCAGGAGAGAAAGACAGAGAGGGCTCTAGAAGCACTAAAAAATTTATCCAGCCCGCGAGCTCTCGTTATAAGAGACGGAAACCAGAAGAGAATCCCTGGAAGGGAAGTTGTCAAAGGTGATATTTTAATTTTAAGGGAAGGCGACCGCATCCCTGCAGATGGGGTTGTGCTATCCAGTACTAATCTTCTGGTTGATGAGTCATTGCTCACAGGTGAGTCCCTGGCGGTCAGAAAATCAGAATGGAACGGCATTTCCCAAAACACTCAGCCTGGAGGAGATGACCTTCCTTTTGTATATTCGGGTACGCTTGCCATCCAGGGGCAGGGAGTAGCTGAAGTAACTGCAACGGGTATGCATTCCGAGATGGGAAAGATTGGGAAGGCACTTGGAACTATTACAGAGGAAGATTCTCCGCTCCGGAAAGAGACTTCCAAACTTATAAAGAATTTTGCATTCATGGGGGGAGTACTCTGTATCCTTGTTGTAGTGATTTACGGGCTAACTCGTGGAGATTGGCTTCACGGGCTGCTTGCAGGACTAAGTTTAAGCATGGCTCTTTTACCGGAGGAATTTTCAGTTGTCTTGCTAGTATTCCTGAGCATGGGAGCCTGGCGCATGTCCAAGCGTGAGGTACTTGTAAGGCGCATGCCTGCGATTGAAGCTCTTGGAGCTGCAACGGTGCTTTGCGTCGACAAAACAGGTACTTTGACATTTAATAAGATGATGTTGAGTTGTTTATATTCTGGAGGCGAGTACTGTGAACTTGATAACAAAGAGTGTCTTCCGGATGACTTCCATGAATTGCTCGAGTACAGTTATCTTGCAAGTCAGAAAGATCCCTTTGATCCGCTTGAAAAAGAGATAAAGAAAAGCACTGAAAAATTCCTTTTAGACACTGAGCATGTACACGATGGATGGGAACTTGTCCGTGAATATCCACTTTCAAAGAACTTACTTGCCCTTTCGAACGTATGGGAATCTAACGATCAGCGAAAACATGTAATTGCTGCAAAAGGTGCTCCGGAGTCTATTTTCGAGTTATGCCACCTCGATGAGGGAGAGAAAGCAGAATTACTGTTTCATGTCCAGAAGATGGCAGAAAAGGGACTTCGGCTTCTTGGGGTGGCTAAAGCCAGTCTTCAAAATGATTCTCTGCCTGAAAAGCAACATGACTTCGAATTCAAGTTTTTAGGTTTACTTGGTTTTGTCGATCCGGTTCGTCCGTCTGTCCAACAATCCCTTAAGGAATGCTATACTGCTGGGATAAGAGTAATCATGATTACAGGGGATTACCCTGGGACAGCCCAGCATATAGCAAGGAAAATCGGCTTGAAGGATCCGGATAAGTTCATTACCGGCCCCGAACTTGCCTGCATGCATAAAGAAGAACTTCAGAAGAGGATTAAAACAACAAACATTTTCGCTCGTGTCGTTCCGGAGCAGAAACTGGAAATTGTGAATGCCTTAAAGCTAAACGGAGAAGTCGTTGCAATGACTGGTGACGGAGTCAATGATGCCCCTGCCCTGAAATCCGCTTATATAGGTATTGCAATGGGAGAAAGAGGCACTGATGTTGCCAGGGAATCCGCATCAATTGTCCTCCTTAACGATGATTTTTTCTCCATAGTTGCAGCCGTCAGGCTTGGAAGAAGAATTTACGATAACCTCAAGAAAGCAATCAGCTACATCCTCTCTGTCCACATCCCTATTGCAGGGCTTGCGCTCTTCCCTATTTTATTTAATTTGCCATTGGTGCTTTTACCAGCTCATATAGCGTTCCTTGAACTGATAATTGACCCTGCGTGTTCTACGGTTTTTGAGGCTGAAACAGAAGAGAAAAACATCATGAATAGGCCTCCCAGAAGTATGAAAGATCAGTTATTCGGAAGAAAAAGCCTGACCTTGAGCTTGCTGCAGGGTACAAGCATGCTTGCAGGAGTGATTATCGTTTTCATGTATGCGTTGAAAATGGGAAAGGGAGAGACGGATGCACGTACACTTACTTTTGCTACACTTGTAATTGCCAACCTTACTTTAATAGTGGCAAATCTCTCCTGGTCAAAGAGCCTTATTAAAACCCTGGAAACCGAAAATAAAGCCTTGAAGATCGTACTGGTCGGAGCACTTGCAGGCTTGCTTATGGTCCTATACATACCGATGCTAAGAAGCCTGTTTCATTTCTCAATGCTGCATGTCGATGATCTTTTTACAGTGTTTTCCGTAGGGATTATTAGTGTACTCTGGCTTAAAATACTAACAACTTATGGTTACACAGCATATGAGGAGGATCCGATTAAATGAAAATTTTCTATAAATTTTTTTTCTAACTTATATATTTAAATTTTTCTATTTATTCCAGCCATATATTGTAAATGCTTGATTTACATTATCGGTTTTATGAAGAAAAAGTTACTCATTATCAAAAAGAGAAAGTTCATGAGAGTAAAGGGAAAATTTCTCATTTTACTTGTTTTCCAGGAATTACCACCTGTTTAAAAATACTTTTTTGTGCCAGAAATACTATATAGTGTGACTTACAAGCATTTTGATAATGCTTAAATCAGAAATTAAACCCCTGTTACTTAGCCATCAATCCCTTTTTCAGGAGTACTTTAATTTCGTCCCCCGCATCTCTGTCTCTTTTAAGGAAGAGAGTGGAATTACGTTTATATCCGGCCCTCGACATGCCGGCAAGACCTCCCTTCTCAGGCAGATTGCCTGTGATCTGCAGGGAGTAAAAATCTATATTGATTTTGAGGATTACAGGTTTAGCGAATTGGGATCCGAGATATTTCAGGTCATTGAAAACACTTTAGTCGAGATTTATGAAAAGGAGTTAAAGAATAATGAAGTAGGAAGAATTTACTATTTTTTCGACGAAATCCAAATTGTCCAGGGTTGGAATATCTGGATTGCCAGACTCTATAAGCAAAAGGCTGTGATTTTTGTAAGCTCTTCCAGCGCCAGCTTGACCAGGCAGGAACTTTCTACAAGGTTTGAGGGCAGAACTAATTTCTATAAATTCTTCCCATTTTCTTTTAAAGAATACCTGCTCATGAAATATTCCGTAATACCCAAGCCAAATTCGATTACACCTTCTCTAAGAGAAGAAATTCTCTGTGCTCTTCTGCGATATTTTGAAAATGGAGGCTTTCCGGAAGTAATCAAAACCGGAGATATAAAACTATGCCATAAGTATTTTGAAGAAATCCTGGAAAAAGGAGGCAGTGCAGGGATAAATTTTCAGGAAAATTTTCAGGATAAAAGCGCATTAAAAAAACTTGCTTTATACCTGATCTCTAATATGGCCTGTGAATTCTCCATTGAGACTCTGAAAACAGTGAGTGGAGTGGAGGACAAAGACACTGTAAATCGCTATCTGGACTATTTAGAGGAAAATTTTTTGATATATCGCATCCCAAAACTCAATTGTCCTTCGGAAAACAAAGAGAATTTAATTAATAATCATAAAGTTTACATCGCCGATACCGGCTTTTTCAAAGCAGTATACCCCAATTATCCTGACAGCCTTGGTCTGAGATTTGAAAACCTAATATTCCTTGAATTGCTCAGAAGGGGAAAAAAAGTTTTCTATTTCCGGAAGAAAAAAGAATGTGATTTTATTATTACGGAAGAAGATAGTTCGAAAGTTTTAGCAGCAATTCAAACTTCATTCCATTTAGGAAGCCCTGCTTCAAGGGAAAGGGAGGTTCTCGGACTTATGGAAGCTCTGGAAGAATATGGGCTTGAAGAAGGGCTTATTTTAACTCTGGATGACGAAGAAATCATTAGAATGGAGGGCAAAGCTGGGAAGAAAAGAATTGTGGTTAAACCTGCATGGAAATGGATGCTGGAGTAACCTCCCGTTTTTGAATTTTTCTGTTAAATGTTTTAAAGAAAATTATCTTTTCTCGATTACTCCACAGGCAACCCGAGCCCCACTGTTGCCGGAAGGGTTACTCATCTGGTCATCAGGACCAGCATGGATGACAAGTGCAGTGCCATTGCTTCCGAAAAGCGTGGTCGGCCCAGGTGACAGTGTTATAAGTTTGGTGGTTGTGCTCAGATATCCCTTTCCATCTGCGCCCACCTCAAGGTTGGGCAGATCTCCGGCATGAGGACCTTTTGTATTTTTTAGGCCATGCTCTTTGCCCAGAGGATTATCATGTTCTCCGGCAGATGTGAAAGACGGCCCGATACAAGTACCTTTCTCGTGAATGTGGATGCCGTGTAGACCCGGTTTCATTCCACTCACTACAACATTAACGTAAACCAGATCATGGGCGTCCTGGGTAAATGATGCCACTCCAACTGTATTGTTTTTTGCATCTTTTAAGAAAGCAACTGCACTGTAAGTTGCAGAGCCCTGTGCGCTTACCGTAGTTGCCATCATAAATATTGCTATAACCATTAGTAATACCAATCCGGCTTTTATCAGTTTCATCAGTTTATTCCCCCTTTAAATGACAAATGTTGTGCAAATTTTGTTTACCTGTTAAGATTATTATGAACATTGTTCACCCTTAACAAACCACATAGGCTCGTGTAAAAAAATGCTTAGATAATAAATGAGGATATAATATAAAATTATTATTATATTTACAAAAATTCGACCATACGAGTTTTATGGCAAATATTTTTACTACTCCTGTCCGACCGATTCTTCCGTAAATTGTTGAGCCACTTGCTGGCGATTTAGAACATAAAATACTATTTATTACTGACTTCGCTAGATCTACATAGCAAATTTTATAAACATGTTTGGTGTTAAATTATTTATAGAGTTTGTAACTATAATTTGGGATATTTTTAATGTGGGGCTTTCACTTGAGACATAGAAGTTGGAGTTAAACCAAAAAACCTGGCTTCTAAGGTCATTAAAATGGAATTTGCTCATTAAACCTCGAAGATTTACGTTAGTGACAATGTTAATGATTTCTCAATTCGGCTACGAGAGTCCTGAGAAGAAAATAGAGTAAAAATGATTATTATGAACCATAATATTTCAAATCTAGAACATGAATATGAACTTGAAGATGGGAGTACCGCTGTTAAAAGATCTTTTTTCTCGAGTATCGAAATAATAATTACAAATAAGTGCAATATCGGATGCCGCCACTGCATCTATGACTGTCAACCTAATAACACAGAGAAACTTAGCAAATCCGTAATTAAGGATTTGGTCAAGCAAGCAGCAGCATTAAACAGTGTCAAATCCATAGTTTTTACTGGTGGCGAAGCTTTTCTAGAATACAGTACCCTCCTTGAAAGCATAGCTTTGTGCAAAGATCTCGGGCTTGAAGCTGCGGCTGTTACTAATGGTTATTGGGCCCATACGGCACAAACTGCCGTGCAAAAACTAAAAGAATTGAAAGGTTTAAAAACACTTAACGTTAGTACTGATTCATTTCACCAGGAATTTGTTCCGGCGGAAAGAATTCGTAACATCATCGAGTCATGCCGCGAAATAGGAATCAAATGTGTTGTCCGCATTTCTTACCTTAACGACCCGGTTTCCGAGATCGGAACCATCAAAAAACAATTAGCTGGACTGGACGGACTATATTCCATCATTGCAATACCTGTTGCACCTTTCGGACGCGCTGCTTCACTGATGGATACATGCTCAATTTATACATATGACCCTTATGGCTTACCATGCTGCGGAGCAGATGACCCTGTAATTGACGCAAACGGAGACGTTAAGTTTTGCCCCGGAGGTCTTTTTTCCCATCCGGATAATAGCCTTCTTAAAGTCGGTAATATCTATTATGAAACACTTGATGAAATAAAGAAAACAGCCGACATTAATCCAATAGTACAAGCTCTAAGGCTCCAGGGACCCGGGGGATTGGTTCGATTGGTTAGAAATCAGGCTATAAAAGATAGAATTCCATTTATCCCCCCGCAAATAGAGGAATCAAGGGACTTATGTTCTCTGTGTAAATATGTTATTACTAACCCTTATAATGCCAGGACACTTCAACGTGCCGTCAAGGATCCTGAAGTCTATAATGAAATTGCTCTTGCTTCTCAAAAAGCGTTTGGAGAATCATCTATGTTTCATGGAAAAAGGTATACTCTGGCTGCTGAAATAACTAATAAAATAACTGATGAATTGTCGGATGAAATTATTTCAGATACAATATCGGATACTATAGTTGATACAATGTAAACACAGTATTAAATTATTATATAGATTTCATTAATTAACAATATATACTTCATTAATTAACAATATATATTTCATTAATTAACAATATATATTTTATTCATAAATGATTTTTCCATTAAAAAATTGAATTATTCCAAAACCGGAATTTTTGTTTTGTTGAGGAACTCGCATGGGAACTATTAATCTTAAGAAAATAATGATTGCAACTGACGGGTCGACCTGCTCAATGCTAGCTGCTGACAAAGGGATAGAACTTGCTCGATTGAGTAAGGGGACGGTTTATGCAGTCAATGTGGTTTCAATAGCTTACTTCACTCCTATGGATAGAGATTATTTTTCTTCTACAGGTATGAATCCTTATTATGAACCAATGTATGAGGCCATGCATGATGCAATGAAAAAACAAGGTCAACAGGCTGTAGAGTATGTAAAAGGACTTGGAGATTTAAAAGGCGTAAATGTGGTGACTGTCCTGCTTGAAGGTAATCCGTCTGAAGAACTTATCCGGTATGCCGAAGATGAAAAAATGGATCTTATCATCATGGGCACTATAGGGAAGAAAGGGCTTGATAGGCTACTCCTCGGCAGTGTAACAGGAAACATTGTCCGTCACTCTAATGTTCCGGTTATGGTTATAAGGGAAGAGTGTAAGTGATGAATATTTAGGGCAAATACTGACTAAATAGTTAGTAAGATTAATACACAAGCCTCTTATATCTCAAACAGCTTTTCATGATTACGTTAAGAAGCTAATTAAGTTCAGACTTCAGTGATATTGGAATTGATTAGGAATAAGTAATATGGATTTCTCAGATTATAAAACGAAACAAAATATAACAAGTGACCGAAAAGTGGAAGATCGCGCAGATAGTAAAGGCTCGTACCCTGAGCTTCAGGATATTCAACTTCCAAAGACCGAGAATATGTTAGCTTTGATAATGAATTCATTAAATTATAATATTGCAAATTTTTATGCTTATACTAAGTTCAGAAAATATATCTCTAAAAACTCGCTGGATCAGGAACTGCTTCAAAGAAGTATGAGTATCCATAGGGATTTTTCAGCCCTCTGTTTACACACCAGACAGGAACTGGTATTCGTATGTCCAGAACTTTTAGAAAAAGCCGAAAAATTGTTATTTAAAGGAGAAGCAGGTGCTGACCTTATAAAGTATACCCGCAGACTATGTAAAGTAATAAACGATTACAACTTAATGCTGTACAGAGAAGGATACTTACCTGATAATAGAATGCAGATATCTATTGCAGGAATCTGATTAAAGGAAATTCGGTCAACTAATCCTAACTCCAGGGGTTAAAGATTCAATTTTTAATGGTGTTAATTTCACAGTAAAATGATTAAGCAAAAGCAATATCCGAAGAACTCTGTGACGGAATGGGATTTTGCATATAAATTTCAATCGATAAAACCTGCCGAAAAAAAAGATATCTATATCTGCTGCTTTTCCTACGGAGCCGGCGAAGACACCCATTACCTCCTTCTTCTCAGGCACAAAATGCAAAGCTTATGAGTCTGCACTCGCTGCCTTCCAAAGCGGAACTCGGGAAATCATACTGAGCCCGCTAACGACGATCATCTTATTTTTTGTTAGCACGCCATCGATCACATCGCTCATATTTGAGCATATTTATGCATCTTAAGTTGACATCGTCTTCGTCAAATCTTAAGATTTGAGCTGGATTATCATAGGCGTTACATACTGCTATATAGTTGCAAAAGTCATGTAGTTTAGTTTTTTGATTTCTTTCATCAGTGTCTCGAATCAGAAATGTACATTCATCTTTATTGTCACTCATATTATGTCACCTTGTTTGGAGTGTTCCCTTTTAAAGAAAATACCTTAGCAGATGACAGATAGCAATAATATATACATCACAGGTGACTCGGAGAGTTTAGCTATTTACAGGTCTTAAGGTAAAAAGGGAGCCATCCTGTAACTAAAAGCTTGATTTTAATTTATTAAATGCTTTTCTATTTTGTCACATTATTTAAAATATATAATTGAATTTTATATAAAGTTTTTACCAACATATAATTCGAATTATTTATTTTTTAGCCAGGCTGTAAATAATACATATGAATATTTAAAGGATAAACATTTATTAGAATTCAAAATTAAAGACCAATAAAGGATTAATACCAAAAATAAAAATTCTTAAAGCATAAAAGGAAAAGTTAATCCGTTAATCCTGTTGAATAAGTAAGCATGCTTTTATCTTTAAATCCAAATAAAGCATATATATCGGGAGCATATCGACAAATATCCAAATACATAAAAACGGTGTTAAACAAAAACAAGTATCCGAAAATCATATATGTTTACACAAATTGCTATAAATTGCACCTATTCAAATATTGCTATAAATTGCACCTATTCAAATATTGCTATAAATTGCACCTATTCAAATATTGCTATAAATTGCACCTGTAATCAAAATCACAACTGCACCGACTTGCAAATATGCAAATCAGTTCGATGTCTTCCTGACATTTATCTATCTACATAGCGAGAGTCTTTTAAGGATTCTATGATTTTTAGAGATTCGGAAATTGGATGGGATAAAAATGCCAGATAACTCGGAGGAAAAAATGTTGATTCTGCAGCTCTCAGAAGATTGCAAAAGGATAGCCAGGCTTCTTTCTAATGAGACTTCAATTAGAATCCTCAACCTGCTTTATAAGAAAGCAATGTCGGCAGGCGATTTAGCTGAAGAGCTCCAGGTACGCTTAAACACTTTAAAATACAATCTTGACTCACTTCTTGAAGTCGGGCTTATTCGGGTGCGACAGATAAAATGGAGCCGAAAAGGCAGGAAAGTTAATATTTACGAGGCAGTGGACAAAGTAATTATCCTGCTGCCGGGAAAGAGGAATGCCGAAAACTTATAAATTATTGCTGAATTGTAGCAAACATTCAGGAAATAAACTATTTAATGATAATGCTGCTTTCGAAAAAAAGTACAATACAGTATAGGGCTCTTTCATAGGATGTGACTAGAGTATGAAAATAAAACTTAT
Organism: Methanobacteriota archaeon; assembly: GCA_030837265.1. The sequence goes on along the minus strand of JAUPKV010000152.1, from coordinate 3,655 downwards.
GTCCCTGCTCTTAATACTTGCAGGAAGCATCATAAGCTCAGGCTGCTTTGATGCGGGAGCCCATGCTGTCAGTTCCAAAACTACAGAAAATCTGTATCAGCATATTTTTTATCCATATTCGGAACTTCAGAATCATCGAGGTACTGGAATCTCGGATGCCAGAATACAAGAAGTGCATTCCTATAATTCATCCAACAGATCTGAATATGAACATGTCCATAATTTGAGACATGCAACACTTCTTCTTGACAGAAACATTGAGAAGGCCGAGCTAATTTCTGCACGGCTTGAAGAAGGAATACGGTATTACAAAACTGAAGGGAAGGACGTTAGCACACTTGATGCTTTACTTAACAAATATAAGCTCCTTGTAGAAGAGGCAAAAAAATACAGAGCCCTCGCTGACTCGGCTGATGATGAGAAAAATACCAGAAGGGAGTATTTGATCAAGTCTCAGAAAAGTATGATTCAAGCTAACATTATCTTGAAAGAAATTTTCGAAGAATTCCAGCGGCATATGCCGGGCAGTGAAGAGATCAACGTTACTTCCAGGCTTAGTGCGGCAGGCGAAGGGAGAGCTTCTCTTATTGGCAATTTTACTCTCTCCCTGCACCTTGAAAAGGGAGTCATTATAATACCTGATCTTTCTCCTGATTCGGAAGTTAATGTAACGGGAGATTATGTTTTTGAAAAGAAAAATGATATGCAGGGAAATGAGCTGAACCAGTACCACATACTTTTTGCGAATATGAATATTTCCGGTGCAAATAAAACAGTATTGCTCAGTGGTTCAAATATCACTCTTTCTGCTGAAGGTGGTGATGGATACGTACTTTTCCAGGGAAATGGAACATATAAGATTGAAGAAACGGATGGAACAATTAAAGAACAGGGCTGGGCTAATCCATTTCCGAATTTGAATGAGTCCGGTAAGAGTAAGTATGATTAAAAAAATTATATAGCAGCACGGCAGTATGAGAATACATCCGGGAAACAGTTTTATTAAGGCAGGGGGTAAGAAGAAGCTTTATTAAAGAAGATTAATAAGCATTCGAGAAAAAACAAATAAAAATAACTGCCTGAAACTAAATAAAAATCCAAAATTCAACTCTGGATTTACTGATAATAATGAATATGAGGCTCTATATTTTTTGCATTGCTGCTATATTTGCTTTATTTGTATCTGCCGCAGCCGCAGACAATAACACAGCTAAAGTTTACGGAGGTGTGTATAGTTATGATAATTTTGAACCTCTGGATAACGCTGTTGTTGAGATAAATTCCACTCCACTCCAATCAATGGTCGCAAAATCCGGAATTTATTCTTTTGAGCTGGATCCTGGAAACTACTCTATTTCAGCCAAATACTACCAGAACGGCACCCTCACTTATTCGTGTACGGAAGCCATCACCATTACAAAAGGAGGAAGTTATAGGCTTGACCTCTTACTCCTTCCGGTTTATTCCGAAGAACTAATGGAAAGCTCCACACTTAATTTATCTTCGGAAAACTCAAGTTCAGGAAATCCGGTAATACTATTGCCTGCGAATGACACAAACAATCCGCTAAAACTAGTGCCTGTGAACAATACAAACGCCTCAAACAGTGAAAAAGTCCGGAAAACCGGAATAGACTCATCAATGGTTAGTTACCTTTTAATAAGTGTCGTCCTTTTTCTCCTATTAGCCATCGGCTACAATATCCACAAAAAACATAAAGAGACTACAAAAAAAGAGTCCTTAAAAGAAGAAAAAAACAATATAAAAACGTTCTCCGGCGCTGGAGACTCATCCGGACTCTCTTTAAAAAGTCATGACAATGTAAAAATTCCAGACAAAGTAAGTGATCTCGAAGAACGAAAAGATCAAAATGTAAGCATAGAAGAAGCAGTGTTGGTGACAGAATCTGTAGAATTGGAATCCGGCATACTTGAAAAACAGGCTTCTGTAGAAAATAAAGAGGAGTATGAAGAGGAATTTCCGATGCAGCAAGATGAAATAGAAGAATCTGTATCCGAAAAAGAGTCTGTATCCGAAAAAGAGTCTGTATCCGAAAAAGAGAATTTTCAAATCGGTCCTGCAGATAATTCAGAGATTGAAATCCCGGATGCAAAAAAGAACCTACCTCTTCCAGCAGACCTGCAGGAAATCATGGACATAATTCGAAGCCATGGAGGCCGAATTACGCAGAAAGATCTTCGCAGCAGGCTGAAATATTCCGAAGGGAAAGTCAGCCTGATGCTTGCAGACCTTGAGAGAAGGGATCTCATTGAGAAGTTCAAAAAAGGACGTGGAAACATAGTTATATTGAAAGACGAACCACGATAAATTTATTTTTATATTGTATAATCTCCAATTTTTAATACTTATTCTATTGGCATGTAATTGGCCTCAATAACCTCTCCCTCTTTAATTTCTTTTCTTTTTCTATAAAATTTTCTTATAGTAAATAATATCCATCTCCAATTGAGAACAATATGAGCTGTAATAAGAACTAGAAAAAAGTCCTTAGCTAAATTATGGACCGATATTAAGAATGGGCTTACTGCTTCGTGGTTAAAATACATAATGAAACTTGAATACCCGACCAGGACAAATTGGATTATAAATGCTAAGTCCACAAAATGGGTAAGTTTTTTTTTATTCATTTTTTTATCCATTAACTTAACACCTATAAATTTATAAAGTTATCATATTTTAATAATAGAATAAATCATCCTGCGTTGCATACTTTCTAAATATATATCTGTTATCCGTGGTCTTAATTAGCATAATCCTTACCGACAACCTCACTTTCTTTGATTTCTTTATTTCGGTTAAGTAATTTATTTGTAGTTCCCACAATCCATTTCCAATTGAGTACCATGTGAGCAACGAAGAAGACTAGCATGAGTATTCCGACCTTATCATGGATCAAACTCACCATGGGACCTCCTGCATGATGATAGAAGTACATAATAAGACCTGTACCTCCGACTAATAAAAACTGGACGAAAAGTGCAATATCCAATAGATATCTGAACTTCGTTTTCTCATTTATTTTCATTCCTTTTTTGAGGAGTTTCTTTGTAGTACCTACGATCCATCTCCAATTAAGGATAATATGAGCTACAAAGAAGACTAACATAAGCATTCCGATCTGATCATGTATTAACCGCATTATGGCGCCTCCGGACCGGTGGTCGAAATACATGATAAGGCCAGAACCTCCTACTAAAATAAATTGAATGAAAAGTATTAAATTTGATAAATAAATTAGTTTTACTCTGTTCATTTATTATACCACGTTATATTATTTGTCAATTTTATAAATTGCAATTGAATTATTTTTTGTGAAATTGAATTCTTTTTACTGACTGTATTCTCAGTCACACAGTTTTTCCAGGTTACTGACTATTCCTCAATAACCAGGAGAAAATATAAGGATACTTGCAAAATAAAAGAAGTAAAAATGATTTATTTTAGATTTTAGCTTTTATTAATCCTTAAATTAAAAAATAAAGTTTAAATATGGCCCTAAAGATTATTCAACACAAAAGTCTCAATATAAAAGATTGCTTAAAAGGGAATGTTAGTCTCTTTGGTAAAAATTATGGAGAATAACACTTTATTAAGATTCCTCTAATAAATTAAAAAGCAATTAAAGGATAAATCA
>JAUPKV010000151.1 GCA_030837265.1 Methanobacteriota archaeon | reverse complement strand
GGGTTCCTATATCGATAAATATGTACTCGGGGTTCCAATCTACAAGTGCCTCTTTAGCAATATCCGCATGGTCCGTGCCCATTCCGGCTGCAACATTATTTGCATTTACCCAGAGGAATGGAGGATAAGCCGGTTCTGTTGAGATTATTCCATGAGCTCCTGCAATGCTCACACCACCAACATAGGCAGTCTTTCTTTCGGATTCAGGAATGTCTGCTGTCCTGTTTTCGAGGTCTTGCATTGTAGCGTCGATATAAGCGATTACTTCTTCTGCCCTTTCCTGTTTGCCTACTGCCTCTCCCATTATCCTGAGAGAGCTGTACATTTCGGTTTTCTCTTTCTCGTTGCTCAAAGATCCATAAGGTAATGAGACCACCGGGATATCGGTTTTACTCTGAAGGGTGTCGGCTTCAGCGGCAGTTGGTGCCGATGACTGGCCAATCATACTGGTTTTCAGGATAACCTGGGGATTAATTTCAATTATCTTCTCTGGATCATCTTTGCCTCTGGCTTCCCCAATAAGGGGATAGTTCTTAAGCTGCGGGTTTGCAAGGACATAGGGGCGGCCTTCTATTTCATTTTTCTTTTTCTCTATGCTGTCAACCCCTACTACGTATTCCTGGGCTTGCAGGTATACAAGGTAGCGCAGGCATCCCGCCCCAGAGCAAACAACCTTTTCTGCTTTTTCAGGTATGGTGACATTTCTGCCGAACCCGTCTGTAATCGTAATTTCAGCGGACTTTCCTGAATTACTGCTCATTGTGACTCCAGAAGTCTCTGCTGAAATTGTGCTTTTTGCATTTTCAGAAGATGCAGATTTTTCCGCGCATCCTGAACTTGCGACCAGGACAGCTGTAATGAGCAGTCCTATGAACATAATTTTTTTAAATTTAATACTCGAGAGTATTTTCATGTTACTTTCCTCTTATTTTATAAAGAGAGAGTGTTACATAAAATTAACTAAATTAATCCCTTAACGATTAAAGTCTCAACAATTTTCCCGAAATGTACAAATTATTGTGATTTTTCGGTTAATTTATCATAGGGATAGATAGCATTTAGAGCTGCAGGACTTTTAGAATGGGCTTTATACGTGAAGAAAAGATCATAGATATAGGGAAGCTGAAGAACGTACTTTTCCATCTCACTGAAAATGAAAGGATCAAAGCTGATTCAGCTTAGGACTTATGCACTTGAAGAACAAAATAAGGCAAGCTCAAGTCTGTTATTTAGCTTTTGACGTAATTTGGATCGATACATTATTTTTCTCCTTTCAATTGCTTAATGCAATATGAAGGCACTCTGGGCTTGTAATTGGTGGAAATGGAAAATGAAAGACCTTAAATTGCTTATAATGCCTAATTTGTTACGAAGGTGAAACATTGACAGAAAAAATCGACATGGATGAAAAGCTCAAAATTATGGCCGGACAACTTCCCGAAGTAATGGCTGCGCTTTCCGGACTCCATTCTGAAGTTGTTAAAGATGGAGCTTTAAGCGCCAGAACGAAGGAACTCATGATGGTGGGGATTGCAGTAGCTCTGCGTTGTGAATACTGTCTCTGGAAGCATGTTCCTGAAGCTGTAAAATTGGGGGCAAATCGTGAGGAAATTCTTGAGGCTGTTAGTACTGCTATAGTGATGGCTGGTGGGCCTGCAGTAGCTTACGGGTCGATAGTTGTTCTTAAGATTCTGGATGAACTGGGCATTTGAGAAAAGAAGGTGATATAAGTTGATCGAAGAAAAAATCAGTCTCTGTAAATGCGGGATCTGCGGGTGCGAACTGGAAAGGGAAGATGTTATTGAAGAAGAAGGCAAGACTCTCTGTGGGGATTGCTTTATCGAAGGTCACCATAGAATTCAGGCTTGTAACCCCTGGGCTGTACGTTCCAAAAAAATATTCAGGGAAGAAGCCGGGCTTGAAGGAACTGAAGGCTTGACTGAGCTGCAAAAAGCCATTTATGAATTCATTGTCTCTAGTGGTGGAGTAAAAAAGGAAGAAATCGTAAAAAAATTTGGAATATCTTTACTGGAAGCAGAGAATCAGTTCGCTCTCCTGAGGCATTGTGAGCTGGTCAAAGGGCAAAAAAGGGCAGATGGAGTGCACCTTGTACCTTTCTGAAATAAATAGAGAGCGTCTGAAAAGTCCATAATTGTCAATTTTAATATTTATTTTATATATTTTTGGTGCTCCTGTAATATATAGAGGGTTTCGAAAGCACCATCGAGTTTCTAATCATAAAAAATAGTGCTGAAATTCTTATTGATTGAGAATACAATCGATGTTGATGAGCTCAATTCTAATATATAATCTCAACTAAATATAAAAAAGACATCCCTTATTTGGTTTAGTTTTTACTTTTTATAACCCTTTGCTTTTACTTCTCTTGCTGGATCTCATCGGTTACCTTATTTCCTTCGCAAATAGGATTTTTCTTTTCTTTTCCAAAGAAGCTTTTCGTGGTATACACGATCCATTTCCAGTGGAAGATAAGGTGAACAACAGTAAGAGTTGCCATCAGAATTCCGGCTCTGCTATGTATCCAGATCCATGTAGCCTTCGTTAACCCCAGATACATCAAATGTCCTACCCTTGGAATTCCTGAAGGCATAAAAAAATACATGAATAAGCCTGTGCTCGCAACGCTAAAGAACAGGGTTGTTAAAATAAGATCGATTAAATAATTGGTTCTCGTTCTGTTCAGCTTTTCACTTCCACTTTCATTTTTGTATTGACAATGAAAGTACATGAGAGTATGTTCCTCACATACTCTTTTTTCTTTGTCCTGAACCTTGCGTATTAATTTTTCGGACTATTACCGTGTCCTGCACGAATAGAATCTATAGCTTTTTCAGGCTCTGTATAAATTCTTTAAATTTAATTTTTATACTATATTTTTACAGCTAATATGTTATAATAATATAGCTCCTTACTTAATGAAGTCAAATATATTAATCAATTATTTGGTATAGTTTTGTAATATTGGTACATTTACCTCGAATCTTTTACTTTATTCAATATTCATAAATTTATATGCTCATTTTGAATTTTTTGCAACGGAACCCTGATCATGGAAATAGTTGTGAAACTTTACTTATTTGAGGATAAAATTGATTGGGATAGGCTCATTGATAACGATGGTCCGCTTTGAAACGTTCTAGTATGCTGACCTTGAACATATCATTGACGACAAAGGACCATACAAAATACCATGCCATTGCCAACAATACATAACCGGCAGGAATTGGCATCAATCCCGGAATCCCTAAGGTTGAGATTATATAAGTTACTACAAGATCTCCGCTTATGGCTGCCATGAGTGTTTTGCTGGGGATAGACTTCCAGAAATAGCCCTTCTCTCTCACCACAAGTATCGTGAACATGCCTCCGAAGATTAGCATGTCAAAGACAAATGTATGCAACCCTGTATGGCTGGTGAGTCTCAAGTGGCTCATCCCAATATATAGTAGCCCGAAAGATTCGGCTACTATCAACATACCCAGCAGTACCGCGACTCTTGCCATCGCTGCTATGTTCCATGACTCGGGTTTCCTGGCAGGCCTGACGTTGTCCGTTGCTATAGCTATGGTAACGAAATCGATCAAAAAAAGTAGCAGGACGATCTCAAAAGCGCCTATGACGTATTCTCCGGTAATCAGGAATGCAAGAACGACAAACAGCACGATTTCGAAAGTCTTGATAATCTTATTTAGAATCCATGTAGAAATCCTCTGATGTATCTGTCTTCCCGTTTTAACTAGCTCAACTATCTCAGTCAGGCCTTCGTGTGTGAGGACTACACTGGCAGCACCTTTTGCAATGTCTGTGGCGTTACTCACTGCAATTCCCACTTCAGCCTGCCTTAATGCAGGGGCATCGTTCACCCCGTCTCCGGTCATGCCGACGATGTGCGCTTTTTTCTGGAAATCTTTTACGATAAGGTACTTATCTTCCGGGTAAATTTCGGCAAAGCCGCCGCTTTGCTCGCTAACCTGCGTAGCTTTTTTTGTTGCCGAGCTCTCGATTTCTTTTAGTTCAGCTATCCTGATGATTCTCCCTTCGATGCCCGCTTCTTTCGCAATTTCGTTTGCCACCGACAGAGAGTCTCCAGTAAGCATTTTTGTCGTGATTCCGAGTTCTTTAAGCTCGGCAATCAGCTTCGCAGATTCTGGCCTGGGAGCATCGTAGAGGGCTGCCATACCAATAAGCTCCATCCGAGACCCACTTCTTTCCACCGCAACGGCCAGGGTTCTGTAGCCCTTTTCAGCATATTCCCCAATTTTCGTCTCCAGAATGGAGATTCTTCCGGCATCATAGCCACATAAAGCTGCCAAGGTCGTTACTGCACCCTTGGCCACCTGAATACGCTCATTATTTTTTTGTACGATCGATTCCGTTCTCCGGCTGGAAGGGTCAAACGGCGTGAAGCTGATCTGGTCATACTCGCCGGTATCAAGCTCTTTCTGCTTGGCGGCCGCAATGAAAGCGATGTCAATAGGATCCTGGTTTGCTTCACTGGATGCAAGTGCTCCGTAAAGAACTACATCTCCTTTCGTATAGCCATCCATAGCAGTTATGTCAGCTACTGAGAGCTGGTTCAAGGTAATTGTGCCTGTTTTATCTATGCACAATATATCCATCATGGATGCATCCTGCGAGGCATTGAGTCTTGTCACTAGCACGCCTTTCTTAGCTAGTTCCAGCGATCCCAGGGCCATGGTCACTGTGAACATAGTGGGCAGTGCAACGGGGATGGACGAGACCAGCAATATAAGAGCTAACGGCAATATCTCCACAAGGTTAATGCCCCTTATATAAGAGATAACAAAGGCAACGGCAAGTAAAACGACTACCAGCGAAAGAAGCCATTTGAGCAGGTTAGTAATAACTTCTTCGACGTACATTCTTGGTCTGGCAATATGAACTAGCTGCGCCGTCCGGCCGAAATAAGTTTGCACACCAGTCGATACTACCACACCGGTAGCCTCGCCCTTTCGGATAATTGAGCCAGAGTAGAGAATATCCTCTTTCGTTTTTTCCACTGCAAAAGATTCTCCAGTCAGTGCCGATTGATCTACCTCCGTATTTTCATCAATGATCTTAACGTCTGCCGGAACAAAATCGCCCTTTCTCACTCTTACTATATCACCAGGTACCAGATTTCTTGACTCTATGGTCGACCAGTTTCCATCCCGGAGCACTTTTGCCTTAACATTGAGCTTTCTCTTAAGCGATTCCACTGCCCGGGAGGATTGCTGCTCCTGGAAAAAGCTAAGCACAGCATTCATGAACAGCAGGAAAGCTATGACGACGAGGTCAACATATCGTCCTAAAAAGTAAGAAAGAGCTATGGTGATTTCGAGCATCCAGGGCGTCAGACCCCAGAACCGTTTTAAAAAATTAAGCAGAGAATTTTGTTTTTTCTCAGGTACCTCGTTGTAACCTGTCCTGCGAATTCTCTCTTTAACGCTTTCCATCGATAAGCCTGTTTTCAGGTCAGCACTTAATCGCTTGATAGCTTCCTCGATTGATATCTCTATATACTCTTCAGTAGGAGATTTCTGCCCAGCCATAATATTTTATCCCGAATAACCCCGCCCAAGCAAAATGATATTTAATATTATGTAGAAGCCTATATAAAAATCCCTATTTGGCAGATCGACATTATGAATTAGAGTAGTTTTCATGATTGTGTTTTTGGGGTTGTGGGAAAATTAATCGGCTCTGCAGAAATCCTATGAAATATCGAATTTCCATTAGCTTGCACTGAGTGACCTGATGTATTTTTAATACATCTTTTCAGCTTCAAAAAGCTGATTTAGATAAGTTTTCTACAAAACCGATTAGTAAACTATTAGGATCAAGATACTTGCTTTTATGTTTGCCAAAAATATCACAGAATTAAGCTTTTCATAAAAAGTTGGACCGCAAGAATAGATCCGATAAGAACACATATATTTTGTTATGAATTGTAGAAAATGCTCTATATTTTGTGATGTTCATTGGACCGAATAACACAAAACAAAGAGCACTTATTTTTATCTAACATTCAAAGTCAGGCTGGTTCTTGAAAAACTACGGAATCTGGGGATCAATCGTTTATTCGGGATTTGTTCTCAAATATCACTATTAGTAGTATCAATAAAAATGTACAACAAATTGCTCACTTTGAAGTAAAGGAAGAGAATTTTCAAGAGGATATTTATGAAGAACATTTTGAAAGCCATAGCAATGCTTCTTGTTGTCGTTGCTGTTGTCTTTGCAGCCGGATGTGCCGGAAAGACAGGTAACACTGAAAATGAAACTCCGGGAAATACCGATCAGTTCGAGCCCATAAATCCGGAAATTCCCGAAAACGTGACTGAAAACAACACAACTCAAGCTAATGAAACAATGGGAACAGGTCAGGTAGTAACCGAAGCTGATAGAGGAAAAACCATAAGCCTCAAAAACGGAGAGAATTTTACCCTCAACCTTACTGAAGATCCTACAGCAGGCTATACCTGGAAACTTAACCTGAGTGAGGGGCTCATCATTCTCGACGACGAATATGTCGAAGGTCCAAACCCTCAACACCTTGAAGGTGTTCCCGGAACTCATTCATGGTTAATCGAAGCCGTGTCTTCGGGCAGTCAGAAGGTAACAGGAATATATAATCGGTATTGGGAGAACACAACCCTCGTGGAGGAAAACTTTACGCTCAATGTCGATGTTGTCTGAGAAGCATTTTTACTTTCCAGGCCCGATTTCTTTTTTTAATTATTTAATGTGAGCTCATCCCAAAACCAATTTTGTCCTCTATCGGCAAAAGTTTAAGAACCCGTTTTCACGATCCGAAAATCGATTAATTATTCCAAATTCGAGCATCAGAGAAGTAATTTTGAGTTTTGGGATCAGCTCAACAAAAGTTGTTACCAGGCCCTGTAGGAGCATAGCTGTCACAAAGTGTAAAGTAATTTCCACATAAATAGAAGTGCCTCAAATTTGATAAGAGGTACTTGGGGTCTGTCTAACAATGGAACAGAAAACCAAAATGAGCATCCTAGAAATTTCCAAATTGGGTGTTTTTGCACAACCACCCGCAAAGGCATATTAGTGTATTAGGTATCTGGGGTTAGCTCTGAGTTGACCTTCAATTCCATTATTCAGGGTAAGTGACATGAAACGTCTGTTTAGGAAGTTAGAAAGCAAGTATGATCTCGATGTTCTTTGAACAAAGAACATGCAGATGATGGAGGTTTTAATCTGAAAGGCGATATTGACATATTGATCTGCATGTAAAGGAAAAGGTTTAGAGATGAATGATTTATACGAAATTAACTGATTAATTGGATTAAAAATGTAATGGGAGAATGAAATAGGTTTTTAACCGATGCCTGATGAACACTAATATACCTTTTAGTAACTGTCACAAAATAAATTAGGCATATTTTTCAGAAAGTTCATCTTCAATTGGTGATGTTGATCTTGAAAATCAAGGCATCCAATTGAAACCTGTGCATAGTTTGTTCTGTGACGACTCCTAAGGAATTTTCTTGCCTGAAGGCTATCGATTTTACATTAAAAATTGGCCTCATATTTTAGCCTCTTTACCTCAAATCGATACTCT
>JAUPKV010000150.1 GCA_030837265.1 Methanobacteriota archaeon | reverse complement strand
TATATATAGTCCGATTGAAATTGATTTATACTTAACCTACAAAAATAACAATAAATAATATTTATATGTTATAATGTGCTTGCTGCCGAATGTAGGATGAGAAGCAATTCTTTTTTTACGGCTTCCTTATTGGAAATTTTTCCTGATACCATGGGATCACCTGAATTTGAATTACACTGCAGTCGGTTTTAGATATATCCGGAACCTTCAGATATATAAAAGGGAATTTTACACGATAAGCGTTCTGATTCCCAAATGAAAAAGGTGCTCATTCACTTTTATTAAGTATAAGATATTCCTGATCCTTTTTTACAAAGACCAGGGTTATAAACAGCGAGGTCTAGAATCAAGATATTGGTAAAAATAAAATTGTGGACGGTCCCCTACCTTAAACAGCCTGTAAAAAACCTGTCCAAGGACTCCGCAGGTCTAAATATATACCATCCATGTGGAAGAAGTCCCACCAAATTAGCTCTAATAGCTTGGATATCCTTCAAGGTGGCAAGCCAAAAAGGAAGTTTAAAGAAGGTATGACAGGCATAATCAATTAATTATGAATGTACAGTGCTTGTGGACAGGTAACTACTTGGAAAATAAAACATGAAACTTTTTATTATTTTCTGGAATTTAGGAGAGTGGACAATTTTCATTAAATTAATTCTGAATTTCATTACTCCAGAAGATATTAAAAATTTTCAATACTTAGTCATCAAGCAAAACGAGACGATACATGTGTTTTGAAGAGATGGCCATTACAATACTTTATTGGCTCTTCGTTATTCCCTATGGATAAGGTGATTTTTCAATTTAACCGCGTTGGTTTTTGTGAGGATATCCACACAAAACAACGAAGAGCCTTATTTTGTCACTGGTCTAGCGGTTACAAGCCAAAGAGCCCATCAAGCCCGCCAGAGAAACCATTGTCACAGCCGGTGTCACATTACTTTCTGCAACCATGTCCGTTGTTGGATTTTCTACCGAATCTTCCTAAGAAGCCGTTGCCACATCCACGATCACATCCGCTATTGCAGCCGCTATCACATCCACCAAAACCACCACAGCCACATGCTTTAACGCGATCACAATCACAGTTTCCGTTGTTAAATAAATTAAATCCCATTTGTTTACCCCCATATTTTGTTAAATTCTTTTTTGCTTATATTTAAGGACTTAAGCACCTGATTACTAGCTCAACTGCGTAAGTCTTAGGTCTGTTCTTTGTTCGAAGTGTCTTATCGGTTATTCGCCGGTTGACAATACAAAATATACTGATATAAATATAAAATTACTTAATAATCTAATATAATTATCAAAATTGAATTTATAAAACACGTTTTATTAAAGTTTTATTTATTATAACAACCACAATTTAATCGATTAATACATATTTGCTTCTTATTTATCCTTAATTCGAATTCCATTATTAGTTATCCAGAATCTGAATTTTAGATTTATATTTGGAGATATATAAAATTGCTTGATTATCTAAAGTAATTAGTAAGATTTGATTTACAAAAACAAGAATCTCTTAAGCCTGCCATTAAACTGCCAGAATTTCAGGATCTTCCAGAGACTCGAGCTCTCAGGTATTTCCAATGACTCAATAATTGTGTCCTGCGGGAGAAGTCTCGCCAAAAGAACTGAAATGAGCTTGGATACATTCTTTCAGGAGCAAACCAAAGATATCAACCAATTTTGATCAAAGCAGGAGAAAAGATGGCATTATTTTTTTATAAAATCAAATTGTGGTCGTGGGTTTGAATCATTGAAAACCGAAAACTTAAGGATCTCTCAATATATTCAAAGGATGCATGGGTTGTACTCGCTTTTTCGGAATTGATCTACAAATAAGGGACAAGACCCATTTTTTAAGCGTAAGATATTCCTGATCCTTTTTACAAAGACCAGGGTTATAAACATCGAGGTCTAGAATCAAGATATTGGTAAAAATGAAATCCAAACTATAAAGCAGGTAAAATAGAAATTTCAGATTATCGATGGAGTGAGCATAATGGAACTTGATATCAGTGAACAGGATCCTGAAGACATGGACATTACCGATATCGTGCTAGAATACGAAGACATCGCATCTGCGATATCCGTTCTTGAAAAGCGGAAAGAGGAGTTAAGGAAACGTGTCCTTGGTACTTTCAATGAGAAAAATATTGATGTATTGAGAGTCGGAAATGTGGAGGTAAAGCGTCGGAAGGTAGACTGGAAAATTTGGCGCATTAACAAACTAAAACCCTACCTTATGAAGAAAGACCTCTGGAATATGGTAGAATCAGTTGATAGGAGCACACTAAGTAAATTGATTGATCGAGGAGTCCTTACTGAAGAGGAGCTAAAGGGTATGTATGATACAGAACCAAGGTACAGCTTGCATGTAAGTACAGTTTAACAATAAAATATTAATAATATTTACTCATTATAAATCTTTTTAATATAACTCTAAAATAATAAAATTTCTAAAAAACCTTTTTAGGTTCTCTATGTTCTTTTCTAAACCAGAAAAACAGTAGAAAAATATGGAGGAGTAAGATATGGGAAAGCAGTTTATAATAATTGCCGGAGAAGAAGCAGGCCCTATATCGAACAAAATGGGTGGGATTTGGAATGTAATTCATGGAGAAGCAATTACTCTTGCATCTCTTTTTGATTCAGGCAAATTGGAAGGTAAAGATGAGACAGAAATACTTGTTGCAGGCCCTTATTATGGGTACAGAGGCGCAGACTGGAACCGAGGATTGAACCGGATTACAAGTATGGCGGGGTTAACTCCTCTCAATATTGATGGAGAACTCCGGAAGAGTCTCGAGTCACTTGAAAACTCGGGCATTAAGGTATTTACAGGAGAAAAATGTGTAGGGAAGAAGAGGATAGGTTACCTGCAGTTCCAAACCTCTGATTTCGGGAGTATACTCTCTACCTATATGGGGAAAGATATGACCCTTGAAAGTAGAATTAAATCTGAAGCTTATGAACATTTTGGGCTCGATTCATTAAGATATGAAAACCTGGCAAACGGTCCTGAATATACACATTACCTCTCCCTCTCTTATGCGATTTCGGAGCTAGCCCGATTACTCATCGACTCAGCCCTGGAAAACAATAAAACCATAACAGAAGAAACAGCCTCAGCTCAGGGATTTAGACCTTGTCCCGGCGTTTCTCTGCATTGTCATGAATTTCCAGTATTTTACGCGGGAGCCAGACTTAAAAAACTTGGGGTTCCGGTGAATACGGTTGCAACCCTTCATGCAACTTTACCAGGTAGAACCGCAGGTTATGGTTCCATCCTAAAGCGAAGAAACAATGACAGCATATGGCCTTCGGGAGTACCTGTAAATCTGGCAGCCCTTGAAGCCCTTGCCTTATACGCAGATACCGTTACCGCAGTCGGAGAGTCTACCCGGCAGGAAGCCAGACTTTTTTATGGGATCAACGGGATTGTGATAAGAAACGGGATAAACATAGAATCAGATAAGGTAGATTTGAATCGAAAAGAGAGTTGCCTTGAACAGATCAGAAAGTTCCTTTCTGTAAACCTGTACAAACATCATGGGGGAGAAAGGATAGAACCTGAAAAGATAATTCCTATTTTCACAATTTCTCGCATAGAAATCGAAAATAAAGGGTATCCGGAGCTTCTTGATTCTCTTGTAGCTCTTGATCATATTATTGAAAACAGTATTCTGGAAGGGCATATGGAAGAAGGAATAAAAGTTATCTGCTTCCTTGTTACAACAGAAGGTCCTAAAACGAACCTTCCGGAAGGTTTTCCTGTTAACCTGCCAAAAGAATTGCTTGTAGGAAACGAATTGAGGCTCCAGCAAATGATAGAGGAAAGAGGACTGGGGTTTTCGAAAATGGTACGGGGAAAAGGTTCAGTTGCAGCTGTTCTATATCCCCAGACACTCTCAATATCCGACGGAGGGCTAGGTATGGAAGTTGGAGACTTTATGGCTGGCTGCTGTGCAGGTATTTTTCCATCGCGTTATGATCCTTTCCTGCTTACCGGACTTGAGGCCGGGAAAGAGGGGACTCCTAGCGTGGTCAGCAAAGTATGTGGTTTTAGTGATGCAGTAAGGGCTATCGAGTCTCAGGTTGAGGGAGAAGGGCTTGGAGGAGTGATAGTAGTAAAC
>JAUPKV010000149.1 GCA_030837265.1 Methanobacteriota archaeon | reverse complement strand
GGAGTAGGACTGGTAGGCAAGCTGGTGGCAGAACACCTGATAGACGAACTAAAGGCAGAAAAAATAATGGAGGTTTATTCTCCTCACTTTCCGCCTCAAGTGCTGGTTAATAAGGATTGTACCGTACGTCCCGTTAGCAATATGATATATCACGGGAAAGCAAATGATACTGATATTCTTTTTCTTGTTGGGGATCATCAGAGCACTACCTCTCAGGGGCATTATGAACTCTGCACTCTTTATCTGGATATTGCAGAAGAATTTGAGGTACCCAGAATTTATACTCTCGGAGGTTATCCCACGGGTAAACTGAATTCGGACGAAACTGTACTGGGAGTCGCAAATGATACTGGTTTGATCGAAGAGATCAAGAAGTATGGGGTGGAGTTCAGGGAATCCGAACCAAGCGGAGGAATTGTAGGAGCATCCGGCCTTCTTGTAGCCTTCAGCAGGATGCGTGGCATTGATGCCGCCTGCCTTATGGGAATGACACCCGGATACCTCATGGATCCTAAGAGTGCTCAGTTTCTTCTGAAAGTTCTCTGTAAAATATTTGATATCGAAGTAAACACAGACTCCCTTGTGAAGAAAGCCGAAGAGATGGAAAGCATCCTTGAAAAGCTAAAAGAAAAAGAAGAACAACAGGCCTTCCCAGAGGTCAAGCCGTCAGAAGAAGACCTTCGCTACATAGGATGAATCTATTTCATTTAAATAATTTTTCTGAAAATTTGTCTGGATGATTTATCTGGATGATTGGCCTAACTAAGAATTGGAGTTCCGGGAAAGGAAGGAAATGAAAGTCAATACAGACCTCCATCTCCACTCTAAATATTCTATGGCAACATCGGAAAAGATGGAACTCCAGACTATTGCAAGAGAAGCTGCAAAAAAAGGAATGGAACTTATCGGGACCGGGGACTGCACTCATCCCAGATGGCTCGATGAAATTAAAAAAGCCTCCATCTCAGATGAAGAAATCAGAGTCAATGACATTTATTTTATCCCTACGGCCGAAATAGAGGATAATAAACGTGTGCATCACCTTCTAATTTTACCTTCAATTTCAAAGGCTGAAGAGCTGGCGGAACGCATCACCCCCTATGGTAACCTTGAAGCAGACGGACGGCCGAATGTAAGGCTGGACGGCTGTGAAATTGCGGAAATTGCAAAAGACCTTGGGGCTCTTATAGGTCCCTGCCATGTATTTACTCCCTGGACAGCCCTTTACGCTTATCACGATAACCTGCAGAACTGTTACGAGGACATGACAGATTACATTTCTTTCGTAGAACTGGGGCTGAGTGCGGATAGTGATTATGCAGACAGGATTAAAGAACTGCATCATCTTACATTTCTCACAAATTCCGACGCTCATTCTCCTTCGAGCAATAAACTGGCGAGGGAGTTTACACAGTTTGAGGTTCCGGAAATAACTTTTGACGGCCTTAGAAAAGCCATTCTCAGAGCACAGGGGTATAAAGCTACTCTGAATGTAGGTTTCTTTCCTGACGAAGGCAAGTACAACAGGTCAGCCTGTATTAAATGTTTTACACAATATCCTCTGCCAGAAGCAGTTGAGAACAATTGGCACTGCTCGGTTTGCGGAGGTATAATAAAAAAAGGCGTTGTTGACCGAATCAATGAAATTGCAGATTTTAAAGACCCAAACCATCCTGACCACCGCCCCCCTTATCTTCACCTGGCCCCTCTCGCCGAGATAATTCAAATGGCTCTAGGACATGCCGGTATCCAGACAAAAGGGGTAAAAACTGCCTGGAATAGTCTTGTAGAGCGTTTCGGAAACGAGGTTGAAGCTCTCATTTATTCTAATCCCGAAGATTTGAAAATAGTTGACGAGCGAATAGTAAATGCAATCCTGGCTTTCAGAGACGGCAGTGTTATAATCCATCCTGGCGGAGGAGGGCAGTACGGCTGGCTGGAGCTTCCTCAAAACCTGAAAGAGGAACAAAGAAAAGGAAAACTTGAGCCAGATAAAATAACAGCCCCTAAAAAGAAAAAAAGCTCAAAATCCTTAAAAGAGGAGAAAACCCTCTATTCCGGGCAGATTTCATTTTTGGATCTGGAAAAGAAAGCACCTGGGAAATCTGAAAAAAAGGCTGAAGAATTAGAAAATAAAGAATCAGATAAGACCAAAGGGCAGAGTTCACTTTTCGAATTTTAACTGCAGAGTTGTGGCTCCCGAGTTTCGCTTCCCGAGTTTCGCTTCCCGAGTTTCGCTTCGGGAGCACGAGGTCCTTTTCGCTCGCTGCGCTCTCTCAAGAGGACTAAAAACCGGTGTAAGCATAAGTGTTTAGAATAAAAACAGAGCAGCAGTACTACTTACTTAATCTGTCTTATCACGTTTGCGAAGCAAACGGCCTTAGCATTTCTAAAATTGAAAAGTTGACAAGTAATCATATTTAAATAGCCCAATAATTTTATTCAATACGTAAGAGATGGTCTCAAAATTCGAATCGCTCTGCAATTGGATAATAGGCCTGTTTACTCAAAATTAGTTAGTAAATTTTCAGAAATCTGAAACTTTTAGAATATCCATAGGTTTTTTACCATGAAACTTGTGGATAAACTCGAAAGCAAATTTACAGAAAAATCAAAACAATTTGTAATTATAAGACGGAGATTTAAATAGATTGCATGTCTTCTACATATCAAACTCTGTTGCACGGGCAAAAATACCCAGTTTAGAATTCTCAATTCATTTTAATAGCTCGTAGAGAATTGTACCTTCTTCTTGTCCTTTTCCCTTAAAGAAAAAACCATTTTTTTCCAGCACACGAATCGAAGCTTTCAGGTGAGGATACGTATAAGCTATAATGCGGTCTTTTTTAAGATTGGGAAAAGCCCATTGTAACATTGATCGAACAGCTTCCGTTGCATATCCTTTGCTCTGATACTCGGAAAGCATGGAGTAACCTATCTCAAGGGTCCCGTTTTCGTGGGAAAGAAATCCTCCATTTCCTATCAGGGCAGGCTCCAAACTCTTTTGGTGCAAAAGCCAGTAAAAACTCCAAATCTTCCTATCTTCTGCTTGTATTCGTTTTATGAACTCTTCAATCACCTCAGGAGTTATTTGGTCAGGTGGCCATTCCTTCGGAATATGAGCCTTGAGAGTGGAGGCAAATGCCGGGCGATCATGCAGCTCCATGAGGTAGAGCTCTAAAGTAGCAGGGATCAGGCACATCCTTTCGGTGTTAATAGGATGAAGAACAAAGGACATGCGATGGGTTAAGATTCTTTTGAAGATAATCTTTTCGGCAAGTTGGACTTTGCAGAAAGAACGATGTGAAAATAAATATAATCTTAAAAAATAAATTGGGTTTTATTTTTACTTTCGGGGTCGAAATATAAATTTTATGCGACAACTGATGTAAATAACATTCTTACTGCCCTGAAAGGAATGAAAACACGTCCTCAAAATAAAGAAATCTCTATGGTTCTACAGCTTCAGGGTACATCAAGCTCAGTTTTGCTGCAAACATTATATTTTCAAGTCTATAAGTGGATATAATACGCCATAAACTAAACCTGCATGCTAAAAGAATATGTAAAATAACTCGAAATTTAACCACGAGATACACAGAAAACAAGGAAGTTAAATGTCTGAAAATTTGGATTTTATTTTATTACTTAATTAAACTTTTATACATGTGAATCAATTTATGAAGTATGTTATTTGATTTATTTTGGGGGATAGTTTACCGTATTAATGATCCCACTAGCCTTTTTTCTCTTATCTTAATGAAAGGTGGGGCCTGGTATGATGCATAAAAAACATCGTCGTTATTATATGCTGAAAAGGTACGGTCAGATAATTGAAGTTCTTCAGAAATACGGGTTCGGATATATTGTGGACCAGATAGGTTTGACCAGTTTTCGGGACATGACCTTCAGTTTTATTAAGAGGCAAAAAATAGAGCACATCAATACTCCAAAGCCGGCTAGAATACGTATGATGCTTGAAGAGCTAGGGCCGACGTATGTCAAATTGGGTCAATTATTAAGCATGAGGCATGATATTATTCCTCCGACATATGCCAGAGAGTTCGCAAAGCTTCAGGACGAAGTGCCTCCCTTTGATTTTGAGGAAGTTGAAGAAATTATTCGGGCGGAACTCGGGCATCCTATAGAGGAATTATTCGATTATTTCGATAAGAAACCACTTGCCTGTGCCTCAATCGGACAGGTGCATAGGGCAAAGATCAAAGATGGGGATAACGTTGTCGTAAAGGTCCAGCGTCCGGGTATAAAACAGGTAATTGAATCGGACCTCGACATAATGCACAGTTTGGCCAGGCTGGTGAGTGAACACATGCCTGAGGCAAGGCTGTACAGGCCGATTGAAATTGTTGATGAGTTATCTCGCAGTATTCTTGAAGAAATAGACTATACTCATGAAGGGTGGAACACGGACCGCTTTGCATATAACTTCAGGAATAACGGTCAGGTTCACATCCCGAAAATTTACTGGACTTATACAAGCAAACGAGTTCTGACCCTGGAATTCATCCAAGGAGTAAAAGCCAGTCGTGTAGATTTACTGGAAAAACGGGGATTCGACAAGAGTAAAATAGCCATAGTCGTAGGAGAAGCTTTCACGCAGCAGATCTTTGCCGATGGCTTTTTCCATGCTGACCTGCATCCGGGAAACGTATTGATAATGGAAGACGGAAGGGTTGCGTTTCTTGATTTTGGGATGACGGGCCATCTTTCCTCAGAAATGAGAGATATGTTCCTGGACGGACTGACTGCATTAGTAAACGGTGACAGTTCTCTGTTAGTGGAAATATCAAGGGATATGGGAAGTATAGACCATTACGTAGATATAAGGTCATTGAAAGCGGATATTGACTACTTCCGTTCCAAATACTATGGTAGGGCTCCGAAGAATATTGAAGCTTCTGCAGCAATTGAAGAATTGATAGGTATCTTAAGAAAGCACCAGGTTACGATACCTCATAACATCGCCCTATTAGTAAGAGGTATAGTAGCAGTTGAAGGATTTACACTGCTAGTTGATCCTGATTTCAATTTAACCGGCCTTCTTGAGAATTGTGCAACGAAGGAAATAAAAGCGCGTTATCATCCGCAAAACCTGGCTGACAAAACTTACGGCAGTGTTTTAAACTGGTCTCGTCTGTTCCAGAAAGTTCCGAATAAGATCTCTCATATACTTGACAATGCCGAAAATGGCTGTTTGAACATAAAATTCGAATCTGAGGAAGGTACCCGGTTAATTTCTGAGATAAATATCGCAAGTAATCGTTTATCTTTCAGTTTAATTGTCTCTGCCATGATCGTCGCTTCATCCCTGATTGTTCAGATAAAAACTTATCCGATGGTACCCGTTATCGGCACTCTCGGTTTCCTGGCTGCAAGTGTCTTTGGAGTGTGGCTAGTGTTTAATATGTTCAGGACAGGTCGGGTCTGAAGTCCGCCCAAATTTAATTTTTTGTTTTGAATCTTTTAGCCAAATCTGGTTTCATCGTTTGATCATGGAGTTTTTTGTGGTGTTTCAGTTGCCTTTAAATCCCATAAACTATCTACTATTTCTTGATTGATGTGGTACGGAAAAAACAATTTGAGAGGCCCCTGCATGGGGATAAGGAGAGTTTGCGATTTGCGACGCCTGAGCCTATTGCTCGCTATAGGGCGCAGCGCTTGAAGTGTAAAACTCTGGCTGATATAAGTTGCGGGATAGGTGGGCAGACTGTTTTTTTTGCACAGCAGTGTGAGCTCGTTTATGCTGTGGAGATCGATCCCAGGAAAATCGAATATGCAAAGCAAAACTGCGAGATGTACGGGCTTAATAATGTAAAATTTATTTGCGGAGATGCCCTTGATCCGAATGTTATAGAGCAGATCCCGGCAGTTGATGTTGTATTTTCGGATCCTTTCCGGCCGGCAGAAGAAGATGAAAGGCAAGTCTCAAGTCTGGAACCGGGTGTTCCGAATGTGCTTTCTGCTTATCGGGAAAAGACAGGTAATTTCGCTTTTGAAGCTCCTCCCCAGTTGCCGCCCGAAAGGATTCCATTCGACTGTGAAAAGGAATATATCTCCTTAAACGGACAGCTCAACCGCTTGACCCTCTACTTTGGATGGCTGAGGCAGTACGACCGTCTGGCTGTCTCTCTTCCTGCCTGTGAAGGGCTGGTTTCGAAGAATGGGTTGCTTCCCCAAATACGGGAAACTGAGAAAATCAAGCTGTGTGCCTATGAACCTGAACCTTCGGTCGTTGCAGCAGGACTCCTGCCCGAACTGGTTGAATCGATGATCCAGATCGCAGGGCCAATTATGGGCGCCTTCGAGCTTTTCAAAGTCGATAAAAAACGGCTTTTGTTGACCTCGGATGCCCTTATAAAGCAGTCCATGATCAAGCACCATTATCTGGTCCTGAGGGTATGCTCCTTTGAACCTGAGGAGATCAATAAGTTTCTTAGAGGCAGAAATGTAGGGAACGTTGTGCTCAGAGCTGGCGTTAAGCCTGAAGATTACTGGGAAGTGAGAAGTAAGGTCGAAAAAAACCTTGAAGGAAAGAAGATAGTCCATCTCTTCATAAAAAATGATACTGCTATTCTCTGTGAAGTAATTTTTAATGAATAAAAAATGTTTGATAAAGCCCGGAATTCTAATAGCAAGGTTCAAAGATCCGGAGTTTTTAAAATTGAAGCTCCGGGTTTAAACCAGCATCTGTTTTTGATTCTAATTTTTCGGCTCTTATTTCAACTAACTTATAACAATATAATTAGTCTTTGTTGCAATGCTGCTGCCGGCTGCATTCTTCACAGTCAGGGTAACAGTGTACTTTCCTGCTTTTGTGTATTTATGTGTTGGACTCTTTGCTGTTGAAGTACTTTTATCGCCAAAATTCCAGGACCAGGAAGTTGGTGAGTTTTTACTCTTATCGGTAAATTGCACCTGTAATGTTGCTTTCCCTGATGTAGGAGATGCCGAAAAAGCTGCAACT
The DNA here is from genome assembly GCA_030837265.1 of Methanobacteriota archaeon. The sequence continues at coordinate 7,778 of JAUPKV010000149.1, read as the reverse complement.
GGTTTTGTTGCAACTGGTTTTGTTGCAACTGGTTTTGTTGCAACTGGTTTTGTTGCAACTATTATATAATTTGATTTAGTTATTGAATTACTACCTACAGCATTGCTTGCTGTAAGTACTACTGTATAACTTCCTGTTTTGGAATAGGTGTGTGTTGGATTTTGTGCTGTGGAGATTGCTGTTCCGTCTCCGAAATTCCATTTCCATGCAGTTGGTGAATTTGTGCTCTTATCGGTAAACTGCACTTTCAGCGACACTGTTCCTGATGTTGGAGAAGCCGACAAAGCAGCTACAGGGATTACTGTTTTTGCCGAAACTGTTATTTGAGTAGTTATCGAACTTGAGCCGTTTTTATTGCTTGCTATCAAGCTAACAGTATACGTTCCTGTTTTTGTGAATTGGTGTACCGGATTTTTCTGTGTTGAAGTCCCACTGTCTCCGAAATTCCAGGACCATGAAGTTGGTGAACCGGTACTTTTGTCAGTAAATGTTACACTTAATGGCGCAATTCCGGTTGTGGAAGATGCACTGAAAGCAGCTACAGGGATTACTGTTTTTGCCGAAACCGTTATTTGAGTAGTTATCGAACTTGAGCCGTTTTTATTTCTTGCTATCAAGCTAACTGTATAAATTCCTGCCTTTGTGAATACATATTCAGGGTTTTGTTGTGTTGAATTATTTCCGTCTCCGAAATTCCATTTCCATGCCGTCGGTGAGTTTGTGCTCTTGTCAGTAAATTGTACTTTAAGTGATACTGTTCCTGAGGTTGGTGAAGCTGAGAAAGCTGCAACAGGTATTAAATTTGAGGGTTGTGGTAGGACTGAAATATTTCCAGATGAATTTTTCGAGTTTGGAGATGTCGCAAGATTTGTATCGGTAAGTGAGGAAGGATAAAAGTTCACCGGATTCCCATATATATAGTTATGAGTTAAAAATAAATTAATTTTTGATATATCGCAGTTTTTTACTGCGTATCAGGTCTTTCCATTCATTATATTATTATTAACAATCGTCACGGTTTGAACGCCTGATACAGCACAGTTAGCATTAACTCCGGCTACATACGAACCAGTGATATCATTATTCATAATTGTGATACCATTGCCACAATTTGTGATCCCGATGCCGCCATTTCGGCTGACTCCTTCGTTTTCATAGCCGCTGTCGTGTATAACATTATTATATATTTTGACATTTGATCCGTCACTCAAACCGTCTAATTGGATACCATCGACCCCAGACATAATATTACAGTTCCGGATTACTATGTTTGAAGAGACTGGTGAAGAACTTGAATCCGAGATTTGTATACCTACATCAGATACCGCATACCCTTTTGAATTCTTCACATAAGTAGTAGTGCCGGAATACGGAGATATCTTTTCATTTGCTATTGTGATGTCCTGGCAGTTATCCAATCTATCGCCTGCGCATGCACAATGATAGGCAGTGTTGTCGTGTATTTCTCCGCATGTGACACGAGCGTACATTACACAGCAATGCTGTAAATTGCTTCCGATGTTGTCATAATAGTAAATATTTTTTCCAAAAGTGCACCTGAATCCTTCGCCTTTTGCGTCGTGCAGATTCATGTTATACACGTAAATATTATATACAGAGGCGCTGCTTGACCCCTGGAAAGAAATTAATCTATAAAGGTCTTTTCCTCCCGATCCGGATTGAGCGCCTTCGTTGCCATCTATTTCGAACCCATGTATTTTTATGTCATGAACAACAGTTCCTTTTCCTCCCATCTGGCCTATGATTGGAGTTCCCACACCTGTTGTTGTCCATCCTACTTTACTTGCTAATTTTAGTTCTGCAGTAGGATCTCCTGTTAGTTCCGTATTTGATCCAATTGAGCAGGTGCCATTTATTGAATACACAAATGGTCCTTTGAGATACACAGTAGAACCAGGATCTTTTGCTGCACAGTCAAGTGCCTGATTAATCTGTACTTGATCGTCTTTTCCATCGCAGTTATAAATACCTGAGCCATCTCCGGCAACCGTTAGAACTTGTTTACTCCCCTCACCCATTACAGCAGGTGCGGTTATTAAACTAAGGCATATAACCAGGAATAGGGCTCCTAGCCGTCTTTTAAACAAAAATATCACCTTGGGTTGGTTAAGAATTATAGGGAAATCCAAACTTCATGCATATTTCCAAAATAGGTACAGTTTCTAAAATAAGACGTGTTGCCAGAGATAGGGCTCCTTGCAGTCTAATTAGCATGTACCAACCATGGGTCAGATATACTGAGGTTAAGCAAAATGCTGTTCACGAAGTGAACAGACTAACATATAAAGTTACTTAGTCATATAATATTCTTAAAAAGTTTGCTTTTGAAAAATGAGCTAATGTATGCCTTTAATTTCAGAGATAAACTTGAATAAAGTTTTAAAGCTTGCGAAACTCTGCATATGTATATGTAAACAGAAAATTTCCGCAAGCTAAATATTAAAAAATAGTAATGGTTTAATATTCAGTTATATTATTCTGCTTTTCAATTTTAAACCTCAAACTTCCTTGCAAACTTCTGGATGTTTTTCCTTGCATAGTACTTCTTTTACAAGTTCAATTCCGTGTTTAAGCGATTCCTGAACTCTTGTAGGGTCGGTTCCGCCGCCCATTGCAAGAGAAGGTTTCCCTCCTCCACCTCCACCTACAAATTTAGACATCTCACGGACAAGGTTACCGGCATTTATTCCGTTGTTTATGGCTTCTGGTCCGGCAGCCGTTACAACCTTTGCCCCTTCAAAGTCACTTATTAAGAGCACTACCACTTTTTCGTGTTTCAAGAGTTCGGTAGCAGTCTTCTGGAGTTCCAGGGAATCCGCCCCGGGAATAAATTCAGCAATAACCTTGAGGTTCCCAATTTCAAAAGCATCTGCCAGCATCCTGTAGACCCTGACGCGGGCAATTTCTTCCTTTAGCCTCTCATTTTCTTTTTTGAGATCTTTCCATTCCTCAAAGAAACGCTCAACACTAGTTGGAAGTTGTTCGGGGGGGACACTCAGTATCTTTGCGGAATCATTAAGTAGAGAGTCCGTCTTTTGTGTCGCACGAATAGCAGCAGTTCCAGCCGCAACTTCAATTCTCTCTACTCCATCCTGAATCCTTTCGGTCTTCAAGATCTTGATTGGGCCGACCAGGCCCGCACTGAGGCAGTGGGTGCCTCCGCAGGCTTCAACGTCATCTCCTACTTTTACAATCCGGATCTTCTCTCCGGGAGGCACTCCACCCTGGTAGAGCCCGAATCCGTATATCTGTTCAGCTTCCGTTCTCGACAGCCATTCCGTATGCACGCGTCTGTTTTCCATGACCGTGCGGTTTGCTTGAAGTTCAATATGCCTCAATTCTTCAGGAGAAATATGCTTGTAATGTGAGAGATCAAGTCTCGATCTATCCTCAGATTTCTGAGCTCCAGCCTGCCAGATATGTTTTCCCAGGATCTTCCTGGCTGCATCGTTTACAATATGGGTTGCCGTATGGTGCCTGGCAAGAGCCATTCTGCGTTTTTCATCTACTTTTCCCGTAACTATATCGCCTTTACTTATCTCAATATGCCCTCTCGGGTTTTCCACTGTATGCACAATTACGCCGTTGTAGACTTGAACATCAATTATCCTGTAAATAGTATATCCTGCTGTAACTGTTCCGGTATCCGAGGGCTGCCCTCCGCCTTCTGCATAGAAAAATGTACTATCCAGCACGATATGGTTGTCAAAGACATCAAGGACGACAGCTTCGAATTCGAGACGGGTAGGTTCGTCATAGAAGCTGCGTTTTGTATTCGGAAGGTATTTTAGCCGATCCTCAAACGGAATTATTTCCGCTTCTTTTTCTTCTGCCTTATTGTGCATCTCACCAATAATGGAATAGAAATTGTCAGGGAATTCCACGCCAACCCCAATTTCCGAAGCTACCTCTTTCGCCATCTCAGGCGGAATTCCGTGAGAATCATAGAGTTCGGTTAACTGAGATAGAGGGATTTTTTCCCCTTCTTTCTTATAGTGAGATGCCATTTTCTGAATAATTCTTCTGCCTCTGTCCATAGTGGTATTGAATTTATCTACTTCGTGCTCCAAAATATCCTGTATTACACCAAAGTTTTGCCGGAACTCCGGGTATTCGGGCATGTGCTTTATATGCATCTCGACGATTTCGGAGAGAGGGATTCGAATATCAAGATCACTCATCATGCGCAGGGTTCTCCTGAGGACTAAACGAGCAAGATATCCTGCTTTAACATTGGATGGAATAATCCCATCTCCAAGCATGAAAGTTAAGCAGCGTGAATGATCAGTTATCGAATAGACCTTTTCTACGGGTTCCATTATTGCTGAAAGTTTTTCAACCGTCATTCCTATGCTTGAAGCAACTTTTTTCCTGAGCTCTAACAGGTTTGCCTTCTCGCTTACATCCATTAATCCGGCAAGCTTAGCATTCTGGGAAAGAATGTTTGCGTATTCCGGGTTATCCAGCTCGTGTTCAAGTCCTGCAAGCCCCATAAGCTCATTTATAATGCCTGGGAAAATAGCATCGTAGATCGTAGGAGTGCCTTTTGAAGCCCAGACAAAGCGCTCGAGGCCATATCCGGTATCTACGATGTAATTATCCATTTTCGAATAGGTCTCGCCTTTGATATCAATTTCTCCTTTTTTGTCAGCCTTCAGGTCCATGAAAACTAAAGTAGCAATCTCAAGACCGTTAACCAGAACCTCTACACAGGGGCCGGCATTCCCTCCACCTGCCCAGGGAGCTTCTTTGTAGGTTACAGCCAAAGGATCTGCTTTTAATGAGTTCAGAAGTTCATCGCAAAGTTCCAGGGTGTGTTCTTTCCAGTAGATCTCATGCTCTCGTTTATTGAATGTATGGTGTGCCATCATTTCAAAATTAGTTAGGTGGCGTCCGCTCCTACCGACAGAATCGAGGTCATTCAGGCGGATGCAGGGCTGAGAGATCGTAAGTGGGTTTGCAGGAGGAGGCACCAGTCCTGAAGTGACAAAAGGCTGGAAGTCTGCAATGGATGCAATGGTAAGATAAATGTCATTTCTCCAGCGGGCAACTACAGGATAGCGCTTAACCCTCGTGTGCCCTCTTTCCTCAAAGAAGGAGAGATAATACTCACGCATCTGAGATATATCGAATTCTCTTGAAAATACTGGACTCCCTATAAATGAATAGGGGTCGCAGGGGGCGTCGCCGCAAGTAGTCCTATCAAGGTCGCGTGTCCAGAAGTAATTGCCACATTTATGACACAGCTTCCGGACAAATCCGTTATTAAAGAAAAAATCAAGTTGATACTCGTCTTCAAGCATAATAATCACTCCGGAAGGTGGGTTTTGCTTTACTCTGTGACTTGAAACAAAGGAAAGCAAATAACCCTAGATCAACCGTTCCTAGGAATTTCCAGGCATCTGTTATATGAAATATTTTTAATCAGTTTGTGAATTAACTCTTGCACTCGAAGTTGCTTTTGTAATATAAATAGCTTTCACAACACTAACATGATGCAATAATTCTTCATTTATATGAACCATGAAGTGGATCTTAACTTATAGAGTTATTTCTACAGAAAAAGCTTATTCTTGTTTATAAGGAGGGAGTTAACACTTTCTGATAAAAAGAACCTTCTTAATGAGCTGTCCGGTAAAACTCGGTTCAATAAATAAACCCGAGTCTTTCTTTTCCTCACCTGTAGAGAACTACTGTTCTTCCGCGTACTTCTATAAGTGTTGATCTTGTAGCTTCTGCGATTTCTTCTGCAATAGCTTTCAAATCTTTTTCTTCCTCAGCACTCTTGAGTATCCTTACTTTTACAAGCCTGTTAGCTTTTATCTGTTTGTTCAACTCTTCGATTAAAGCGTCAGTCACTCCATTCTTTCCGATGTTAAGAATGGGGCTGATCTGATGTGCTTCGGATTTCAACTGATACAATTTTTCTTTTTCCATTGCCCTTCCTCATATTGATAATAGATAATTGTATTTTTAATTGCAAATTATTAATGATATTATAATTAATAGAAAATAATATCTATCCTAATTAATCATTTCTTTCGAGAAGCTCTTTATATTAAGTTAGGTTTTAAAATGAACCGGATTTTACATCGAATAAGACCTATATCAAAGTATCTTGAGCTCAGAATTTAATGAGTATATTTAAATTTAATGAGATGTTTGAATTCTTATCTTAATTCCTAAAAAAGATACATTTTCCTGGCAAGCGAGAAGCTTTGTGATGTTTTCTACTAATTCCGATATGTTTATACCATTTTGGCACTCATTAAATATAAACAAAGAAATAAAGGGAAATAAATTTTTTTATAGATTCCAGATGGAGACTGCTTAATGAATTCAAACTTACTTGATCTAATTTTATTCTCAGAGAAGAGAAAAGACTTTCTTATGCTCCTGAAAGAAGGTCCAAATAATATTGAAGAAATCCTTGAAAAACTTCAAGAATCCAGGACAGCTCTCCTTCCTCAAATTAAAAAATTAAAAGAGGATAATCTTGTAATACATGAAGGTGATACTTACAGGCTCAGTTCCATAGGAGAAATAATTGCAGAAAAGATGAAACCTCTACTTGATACCCTTGAAGTCTTTGAAAAGGACCCGCATTTTTGGGCGGATAGAAAACTAGCTCCAATCCCCATAAGTTTAAAAAGGAGAATTAATGAGTTGGGAGACTATAGTCTTATAGAACCTGACCTCAGCCACACCTTCGATTTACATCCTGAGTTTGTGAAGCATCTTTCAGACTCAAGCTGCGTTCACATATTCCTTTCTTATTTTCACCCTCAGTTTCCTGCCTTTTTTCTCAACCTTGCCAGAAATGGCACTAGAGTTACACTTAACCTGAGCGAAGCCGTATACTTGCGGTTTGAAGAAGATTATAAAAACGAGGGCGAAAGTTTCCTCAATTTTGACAATACCGACCTTTTTATTCTGGATAAGAAGGGAATAGAAATTCCTGCTGCTTTAGCTTCTACTGACAGAATAATGATCCTTGGGCTTTTTAACGAGAGTGGAAGATTTGATAGCCAGTATGTAATAAGTTCTGACAAGAGAGCCATAAAATGGGGGGGAGATCTGTTCGGATATTACAGGGATATGAGCAGGGAAGCAAAAGCAAAGTGAAAATGCATATAACGCTGTGATGTTTCCTTACAATCAAATCAACTTTTCCCAACCCTGTCCGAAATCTACCAGGGGTCGGACCTCAGATATCTCAAAGGTTATTGCAGCATATATCATTTTTGCGGCTTCCTCTCCAACTAAATTTGCTGCTCGTTTTCGGATCATTTCAAGCATCTCTCCTGAAGTCATATATTCCTTCATCCTCACATAAACCCTGATTCCCTTCTAGTCCATGGCAAAACTTCCGGGCTCCATGTTGATATTTTCTTCCCTGGGGTGAGCCGAAGATAGCCGAGTCGACCTTACTCCAGTTAAAACAGGTCTAAAATGAACGAAATTACCCTGGATACAATAAATAAAATTATTTAAACCTCAAATATCCCTCATGAAAACAACTCTGTGTTCTCCAGGCCCTGCATAATCGTAAACAACAGGTATCCCATCAATAATGCCGTTTCTGGTTAATTCCATCCCTATTTTTTTGTGAAAAGCTATTGACTCAAGGTTGATCAAGGAAATTTGCGATTATCTGATCAAAATCATCTTTAGTACAATTTAACTTGGGAGTACAGAGGCACAGCGGGAAGTCCCCTTCCTCGGTAGATCCGATTTATCGGGTCGGACAGGTGGGG
>JAUPKV010000148.1 GCA_030837265.1 Methanobacteriota archaeon | reverse complement strand
TTCATTTATTGAAAATGATGTCTAATTATTATCGCAATATTAATTACAAAAATAGTTTTTATTGGGGAGGAGTCAGTATTATTTGTAGGAGTAGAACTGATATAGCGGTAGATATCCTGAGAGTAGCTATGAATGGAGCAAAGAAAACCCATATTGTATATGAGGTAAATCTGAACTTCAACATTGCTCAGAAATATCTGGAAATGTTGAACGAAAAGGAACTTATAAAGCAAGAAAATGGGCTTTTCATAACTACTAACAAAGGAAAGGTTTTTCAGGAAATGGCTAAAGAACTCAAGCTTTAAACCTTGTTTCTTGGTTGCCCCTGTAAAGTATTTTACAAATGAATTGTCTAAAGATGGAAAGATTTATGTTCTCCCATCTTTACCTGCTTTTTTAATTTATAAAAGATTATAATGATACTCGAGCACAAACTGATCTTATGAATTGTATGTGACCTTTTCTATGACTTCTTCCAGTGTCAGAAGCTCCTGTGCTCCCGAGATCATGTCCTTAAAAGTCAATTTTCCTGCTTCAAGCTCTTTTTCCCCAACTATGACAACATAGTCGGTATTGATGGCATTTGCAAAAGAGAGCTGGGCTTTGAAGTTGCGTTCCATAATGTCTATATTGACTGGAATGTATTTTCTCAACTCCTTTGCAACTTTTATAGCTTCTAGGTGAGTTTCGGGTTTTGAAATAATCATGACGTTTTTAGGTGCTTCAGGCAAGAGTGGACATATCTCCATTATTCTGTCAAAACCTATTCCAAAACCGGTTGAAGGCACATCTCCTCCTCCGAAGAGCTGGATAAGCTGGTAAGAGCCTCCTCCGCAGACCTGTTTTTGGGCGCCGAGACCTTCTGCATATACCTCAAAGACCATGCCCGTGTAATAATCAAGCCCGCGTGCGATCCCGAAATCAAGTGAGTAATCGACCCCGTATGCGTCAAGGAGTTTAAGTATCTTTTCAAAGCTTGCGAGCTCAGGGATGTTCCCGACTATTTCTTTTGCAACAGGGAGTATATCCTTGCCTTCCAGCTTAATTAGCCGGAAAAGGTCGGACTTAAACTGTTTTTCGGCCCCTATTTCGTCAAGCAGGGCTTCCAGGCCTTCATATTCTTTCTTATCAATAAGTCTCATAACCTTGCTTACAATTTCGGGTTCAAATCCCTTCATAAAAGTACGTGTCACAGCAAGGTTCCCGATTTTCATGGTGCCTTTGACTCCAGCTGCTTTTAAGAGAGCGTCGGCAAGAGCAATAATCTCGGCATCCGAATCCGGCTTTCCACTTCCTATAAGCTCAACTCCGAACTGCCAGAATTCCCTGAAACGGCCCTTCTGAGGGCGCTCGTAGCGGAAGCAGTTTTCGAAATAGAACAGCTTCAAGGGTTTTGAAAAGGGTTGGAGTTCGTTTATATACAGACGCATGACAGGAGCAGTCAATTCGGGCCTGAGGGTCATCTCCCTGTCTCCCTTATCCTTGAAATTATAGAGCTCTTCTACAATTCCTTCCCCGGATTTAAGGGTAAAAAGATCCAGATGTTCAAACGTCGGAGTAACAACCTCGCCATATCCCCAATTTCGGGCAACATCTCTCAAAATACCTTCTACGTACCTTCTCCTGGCGTTATCGGCAGGTAAAAAATCACGGGTCCCTCTTGGTCTATTGACTGTCATTTTAAAATGCACCTGATTTATCGCGCTTAAACAATATCCCATTTTGTTTTGTGGCACTTTCTAAATATGCTTCCTCTTTTCTACTTCTTCTTCAGCTCTTTTGGATGGTATAGTTAAAAGCATGCTATTTTACTTTTTCGATGTTCTTAAAATTTGGTAAAGAAATGAGGATTGAAAACTGAGGTAGTATAATTATTATGTGAAATAAAGTAGAATGGATTCCGAACTCAATTGTTTTCGCAAGCAAACAATCGTAAAGCAAATAAAGACAAGTTAGGACTGTAAAATTTAATAAGCAACTTAATATACATGATTTACACTAATATTTCCGATCATCGTGTCAGAAAAAAGAAGTGTACCTTTGAAGGAGCACCTGCTAGCCTTAAAGCCTTGCAGGCATGGAGGGCTTATTCAGGAGACGGCTGAGACTTATGGGATTCCTGAAAGTGAAATCCTTGATTTCAGTGCGAACTTCAATCCTCTGGGAAGTCCGTTTGAATACCTCGAAAGCGGATTAGACTTTGATGAAATACTCAAAAAGAGTATGAAAAAACTCGCGGAATATCCTGACAACAGGTATCCGGAGTTTCGGGAGGCGGCTGCAAGGTTCGTTGGACTCGGAGTAGCTCCGCAAAATATTATTCCGGGGAACGGCTCAACCGAAATAGTCCGGCTTGTGGTCGAATGTGTGGCAGAAAAGGGAGACATTGTGCTTCTTCCGTGGCCTACCTTCGGAGAATATGAGATGCAGTGCCGGATTATGGGAGCAAAGCCAGAATATCCCGGTCAGGAGGAGGTAGAAACACTTTCTGTCGAAATTCTTGAAAAAGCTAAAATCCTTTTCATTTGTAATCCTAACAACCCTACAGGCAAGCTCCGTAAAAGAGAAGAAATAATAACTCTTGCAGAGCGTTGCAAACAGCATGAAACTC
>JAUPKV010000147.1 GCA_030837265.1 Methanobacteriota archaeon | reverse complement strand
AATTTCTGGTGCAACAGTTGATCGCATTCCTCTCATAAATTTTCCAAACTTTGAAATTTCCGTGCCTTTTCTTTCATTCCAAAAAAAAGTAACCTCCATTCTCTCAAACTATGACGACCTCATAGAAAACAACACCCGAAGACTCGAAATACTCGAAGAGATGGCAAAGCTGATTTATGAAGAATGGTTCGTTAAGTTCAGATTTCCGGGGCACGAAAATGCAAGGATGGTTCCTTCTGAGTTGGGGGAGATTCCGGAGGGGTGGAAAGTCAGAAAAGTATCTGAAATTTTGAAAAGACTTAAAGCTGGAAATAAATATACAAAAGATAATGTTTCGGAAGAAGGTTTAATTCCTGTAATTGATCAATCTGAAAAAGAAATTTTAGGATTTCACAATAATGTCGCTGATCATACTGCAAGTTTGGAAAATCCAATTATGATCTTCGGAGACCATACGTGTAAAATAAGAATACTTATAGAACCGTTTTCAATAGGACCCAATGTTGTACCTTTAGTGTCTGAAATTTATCCCGAGATATTTGTGTTTTTCTTGATTAAAAATTTAGTTCAGACGAAAGAATACAAAAGACATTGGAATGAGCTACAAGCTAAAGAAGTTGTTTTGCCTGATGTCGCCTTAGCAAAAGATTTTGTAAATGTGGTAAATCTTTTTTTTAAACAATCAACCTTACTTGAGCACAAAAATCAAAACCTCCGCAAGACCCGCGACCTTCTCATCCCGAAACTCATATCAGGGAAAATTGATGTTTCTGACCTGAATATTCGTATAAGAAACGAGAATCAGGAATTGTAATTCTAATATGGGGGCTTAAGATGAAAAAGGATTCAGATCTAAAATGGTCCGATCTGAAGAAATCACTTCAGAAATCGGACAAGAATGAACTTATTAACATAATCAAGGACCTTTACAGGTATTCTGAGGACAACCGAAGGTATCTGCTTGCCAGGTGCATTGATAGGGAAAAGACTCCCGTAGTCCTAGAAGAGTATCGGGAAATAATTAAAAATGAGTTTTTCCCGAAAAAGGGTTACGGAGAGCTTCGATATTCTGTCGCGGAAAAGGCTATTGAGGATTACTCAGAAGCATCAGGGGATTTTGAAGGGAAAATGGAGTTGATGCTTACTTATGTGGAAAATGGGGTAGAATATACAAATAAATACGGGGACATAGATGAAGAGTTCTACGACAAAATTTCTGAAATGCTTGAGCAGTTTTGCGCTTTGTTAAAAATGCCTGAAGGCCAATTGCTTTATCCCCTTTTTAGGGAGCGACTCCTTAAAGTCCGTGATGACACAGAAGGGATCGCGTGGGGCTTCGGGGACGCGATTGATATCCTCATTACGAAGATTGAAGATTTCTTTGGGGAAGAGTAGAGGGATTCATAATACGAAAAATTCGGGTGGCATCTCATGGCAAAAGAAGATTCCGTAAATTGGTCTGACTTGAAGAAAGTCCTCCAGGATGCTGAAAAAAACGAACTTATCGACCTTATCAGGGATCTGTATAAGCGCTCGGCCGACGACCGCAGGTTCATCACGGCCAGATACATGGATTCGTTGAGTAGAGACCTGAAAGGGCAGATGCTGGAAAAGTACCAGAAAATCATTGTAAATGAGTTTTTCCCGGAACGGGGAGAAGGTAAATTACGTTATTCAGTGGCAAAAAAAGCTATCAGTGATTACTCTAAGGCTTCCGGGGACCCGAAAGGGACGCTGGACCTTATGTTCACATATGTAGAAAACGGCGTAAAATACACAAATACTTATGGGGACATTGACAAGCAGTTTTATCTCAATATTTATGGAATGCTGTCAAAGATCTGCGACTTTCTTTGGGAAAAAAAAGAACTGTATCCGTTGTTCAGGAAAAGGCTGTTCAAGGTCTGCCAGGATTCGCGCAATATAGGCTGGGGATTTAGGGAAATGGTGTCTGACACTGTCATAAATTTCAAGCTCAATCTTGAATGTGAGTCAATGGAGTTTGGAGAGTTTGGAGAGTTTGGAGAGTCAGAGAAATCAGGAGAAACCTTGGAGTCCAGAAAATAAGGGGGAGAATATGGCAGAAGAATACGATCCGAAATGGTCTGAGGTAAAAAGCTCTCTTGAAAAGCTCAGTAAAAAAGAGCTCATCACCCTCATAAGGGATCTTTATGAACATCCGGATGAGAAACGCCAGGCAATCCTTTCCAGGCACATGAAGGGAAAAAAGAGCGACTGGGTTCTGGAGAGTTTCAAACAAATTGTCAGAAGTGAGTTTTTCCCTGATAAAGGACTTGGAGGGCTTCGATCGGATGTGACAAGAAAAGCAGTCATGGACTATTCCAAAGGCTCGGGAGATCTCGAAGGGACAATGGAGCTGATGCTCTTTTTTGTGGAAAATGTCGTTGAATTTGTCAATGAATACGGGGGTATTGATGAGGAGTTCATAGATGAAGGGTATGAGATGCTGAGGAAGTTTTGTGAACTTCTTAAAACTCCGGAAGGGCAAAAGTTTTACTCGGATTTTAAATCACGGCTGCTCAAGCTCCGCAGCGAATCAGACGATATAGGCTATGGGTTTGGGGACGATATAGCCTATTATGTGGAAGACATTGAAGAATTTTTCGAAAAAGACCAGAGCGATTCTTGATTTATCAGAATGGTGGAACAGACATGGTAGAAGATTCAACTTTGAAATGGTCCGAGTTAAAGAAATTGATGCAAGAAGCAGACCAGAGAGAACTCATTAAATTGCTCCATGATTTGTACGAATATTCCGTTGACAACCGGAGATATATCACTGTCAGATTTGCGAAGGCGGAAGACAGGAATAAAGTCCTTGAGGCCTATCGGAAAAGGGTCACAAATGTTTACTATCATCCACGTGGAGCAGCAAGCAGACCTAACTATTCGGTGGCAAAAAAAGCTGTCAATGATTATTATGAGGCTTCCGGAGATATTAAAGGGACAATGGATCTTGCACTTACTCTTGTAGAGAACATAATGAAGTATATCGATGAGTTTTCAGGCATTGATGAAGCATCTCGGGTTGGTGTATCTGACATGATGGAAAAGTTCAGTAAGCTGATTCAAACTGAAAAAGGACAAGAGTTTTACCCTTACTTCAGAGAAAGGCTTAAAAAACTATACAGGGATTCGGAAGATATTCATGGGCCTGGAGATAATTTACAGTACTATATTTCTGAACTAAGTTACAACTTTTTGGATGAAGATCTGCAGGACAGTTAATATAATCCTTCTAAATCCTTCTAAATCCTTCTAAATCCTTCTAAATCCTTCTATAATCCTTCTAAATCCTTCTATAATCCTTCTATAATCTTTCCATAATCCTTCCTTTTTTAGGGCTGTTCCTTGTTTTAAGCTCAATCTTTTATTTTCCATCATCTTGTTTGAACCTCAAATCAATACTATTTAAATAAGAGAGTGACCTAAAAGGTATTAAAACTTGAATATATTTTTTAATACATATTTTCCGGCGTATAACCTGCTTGGATCCGCTGCTGAGAAACAGGATGATGGGATGCAAAAGGGCACTGTTGTAGAGCAAACAATGATTTCTGAAGAAGAAACAGAAATAACTTCCGATTACAGTGAAGACTCCCTCGTAGAACAGTCTGCGATTCTGGAATTCAGAAAACTCAGCTATCCTCCTCATGTAAACTGTTTCCGTGAGAAGTTCAGACTTGACGGGAAGGGGACTCTGGGGAGGAAAACAAAATCAGAAGTGCTGCTTTTCCGGAAGCTGAGTGAGGCAATCAAAAAGCTCAATCCTGACATATGTGCGGAGGCTGAAGAGCTTGCAATTCAGGAACTGGCGAAGGACAGGAGCAGGCTGAGCCCTGTAAAAGCAAATCAGGAAGTTTATTCGCTTATAAAAAACGGAGTAAAGGTCAAAGTCCGGAATGAAAAAGGGGAAATTGAAGACAAGACAGTTAAAATTATTGACTTTGAAAATCCCACAAATAACGACTTCTTTTTAGCTTCTCAGTTCTGGATAAGCGGAGAAATTCATCCCATTAGAACGGATCTTTTGGTTTTTGTAAACGGAATTCCGCTAATACTTTTTGAGTTAAAGGCTACTGGCAAAAGGGTCAAAGAAGCGTTTGATAAGAACCTTAAGGATTATAAAGAAGCAGTTCCCCAGCTTTTCTGGTATAATGCCTTCATAATTCTTTCCAACGGCAGGGAATCCAAAATTGGGACCATTACAAGCGGATTTGAGCATTTTGGAGAATGGAAGCGGGTTGAAGAGGAAAATGAGATTGGAGACACCCTGCTGGACACAATGATTCAGGGAACCTGCGAACAAAGCCGCCTTATTGATATTCTGGAGAATTTCACTCTTTTTTCGGCCAGCGAAGGGCATCCTGTCAAGATCGTTGCCAAAAACCACCAGTATCTTGGGGTCAATAACGCAATAGAATCTTTCAAGAAGCGTAAAGAAAATGAAGGACAAATAGGTGTTTTCTGGCACACCCAGGGTTCGGGAAAAAGTTATTCCATGATCTTTTTTGCGCAAAAAATCCTGCGGAAGTTTCCGGGCAACTACACCTTTGTTATTGTAACCGACAGGGATGAGCTGGACGAACAGATCCATGAGAACTTCCAGCACGCAGGAGTGGTAAGCGAGGTCGGAGTAAGAGCCAAAAGCAGGTGGCATCTAAAACAGTTGCTCACTGAGGACCACAGGCTGGTTTTCACTCTTATCCATAAATTCGGGACAAAAAAAGGCGTGAAGCATCCTCTGCTTTCGGTTAGGGATGACATCATAATAATAGCCGACGAAGCCCACAGGACTCAGTATGATACTCTGGCGCAGAACATGAGAGATGCCCTGCCGAATGCGAGCTTTATCGGTTTTACAGGTACACCCTTAATGGCGGAAGAAGAAAAGACAAGGAATACATTTGGAGATTATGTAAGCGTCTACAACTTCAGACAATCTATAGAAGATGGGGCAACTGTTCCTCTTTACTATGAAAATCGCGTGCCTGAAGTCCAATTAAAGAACGAAAATCTTAACAATGATATTTATCGGGAAATTGAGGACGCTGACCTTAGTGATGAAGAAGAGTCCAAACTTGCTACCGAGTTTTCAAAGGAGTATCATATTATCGTAAGGGAAGACCGCCTGGAAACGATTGCAAAAGATATTGTCGAGCATTACACTTCACGCGGTTACACCGGAAAAGCCCTTGTCGTATCCATTGATAAGCTCACGACGGTAAAAATGTACGATAAAGTCCGGAAGTACTGGAAAGTGTATATAAATGAACTCAAGGAAGAGCGAAAAGCAATAACAGAAGGCAAAAAAGCTATTACTCTGGAAAAACAGATCGCAGAGCTTGAAAACGTGGATATGGCGGTTGTTATCAGCGAAGGGCAGGACGAGGTAAAGAAGTTTGGAGAAAAAAATCTGGATATAAGGCCTCATAGAAAAAGAATAACTCAGGAAAAACTGGATGTAATTTTCAAGGACTCAAAAAGCAAGCTCAAAATTGTTTTCGTATGCAGTAAATGGAGAGAAGGATTCGATGTCCCTTCACTTTCAACAATTTACCTTGACAGGCCAATGAAGGATCACAGTCTGATGCAGACAATTGCCAGAGCTAACAGAGTATACGGAGATAAACCCGGAGGCTTCATTGTTGATTACATAGGTATATTCAATAATCTTCAAGAGGCTCTCAAAATTTATGCTACTCCTAAGTCCGGCAAAATTGAGATCCCGATCATATCGAAAGAAAAACTTTTAAAAGCTCTTGAACAAAAGATCAAAGACATTAATAATTTCCTATCTAGCCTTTCAGTAGATCCTGAAAAAATCCTCAGGACAAAAATTGGCTTTGAGAAAATAAGGCTCTTGAAAAATGCCACAGACTCTATTCTCAAAAACGAAGCCACAAAAAAGAGATTTTTAGTAGAGGCTGGCACTATTCTAAAAATATATAAGTCCCTACTTCCCCATAAAAGAGCTTCGGAGTTTCTTTCGCAGATAACCCTTTATGAGGAACTCATTAATGAAATCAATTCTCTTGACCCGGAATTTGATATCTCAAGAGTTATGGATAGTATACAGGGAATCCTTGATAAATCGATCACATCCAAAGATTACATTATTAGAGAGTCCAAGAAAGGAAAAATTGTTGCTCTAAGAGATATTGATTTTGACGCATTGGCAGACCGGTTTGAGAAACAACATAAGAATACCGAATTTGAATGGTTGAAAAATCTTCTTTCATATAAACTCAAAGAAATGATTAAATTAAATAGCAGTCGCCTGGACTATCACAAGAAGTTCGAGACATTGATCAAAGCATATAATTCAAGTTCTGCTAACGTAGATTATTCTTATAAAGAATTGATCGAATTTGCAAAAGGATTGAAAAAAGAAGATGAAAGGGCATTGATTGAGAGTTTAACAGAAGAAGAACTCGCCCTCTTCGACAAGCTAAAAAAGCCTGATCTGACCGAAAAAGAGAAAATTCAGGTAAAAAATGTTGCAAGAGAATTGCTAGCCACTTTAAAAGCTGAAAAACTTGTTCTTGATTGGAGAAAAAAACAGCAGGCGGTAGCTGCAGTTAAAAAAGAAATCGAGGACAAACTGGATAAAGGGCTTCCGGAATCGTATGATTCTGAGACTTATGAACAAAAATGTAATATCGTTTTCCAACACATTTGCGATTTATATGCTGGTGACAGCCATAGCATATATGAGGCAGTAGCTTAAATTCAGATTTTTTACGATCATTAATATTCACATTACCGTTCTCGTCTATTAAAGTCGGGGTATTCGTGATCCTCCGTGCTCCCTGGTAATAAAAAATTTTATTGTGGAATGTGGGACTAAAACTCTTTTCAAGTGATCTATTCTTAGCCTATCACAATTCTTTTCTCAACTGCCCTAAATTAAAACAGTAATAAATAATGTATAAAACCTGTGTCTGATCAGGGTAATGGAGGAACTCCTTCAAGTACCGCGCTAAGTGAACCTAACACAGGCATATTATTTTTTATTATTGTAGAAATATATCCTCTAATTCTGCAGAAAGCATCTGCTCCATGCGGTGTCCTAAAACTCCCTGATATCTTTTGTTGTATCGTTATCATTCTTATATCTCTTTCCGCTT
>JAUPKV010000146.1 GCA_030837265.1 Methanobacteriota archaeon | reverse complement strand
GCTCTGTTTACATCTGAAGCGCTGGCGTACACATTGTCTGGAAGATTTTTGATGTCATCCAACACATCTTTTCTTGCACCATGCATTATAGCATGCTTGACAAGATCCCTTTTCTCTGCAGGATACTCAGAATCTATTAAAGCTTCCCCAACAAGATCCGGACTTGTTTGCATGAAATCCCTCCTTACTTCCAGTTTAGTCCCTCTTTGAAAAGTTCACCTTCCAGATTCAGGTATTGATATTTTTTCCCTTTAGTTGCCCCCTCCAATGAGTATTATGTAATATATTATATAAAAAAGAATTCAAACAAAACGTTTGTCAGAAGATGACTTTTTCGAGCCAGAAGCTCTTTATTTTTTATTAGCATATAGAAACTGAGGATACTTGAGAATCATGGTTTTTCAGCGAACTCAACAGATACTGGAATCTCAGATTAGTTTTATCTAAAACTGGAAACAAAAGAGAAAATCCTCTTCATAAAGGCTGTTTAACATGAGGAATGCACTTTATCAAGAAATAATTTAACCACATATATAGAAAAACGTTCTTGAGAATAACTGGGGCCTGAGAGTTCACAAAATAAAAAAAGATTTAATTGAAGTTTTGGTAGTGAAATATAAACCTTCCGCTTACACAGGCCCGACAATAAACATTAGTAAACCTGAGAAAACGGGAATTAATAAATTATCGTTGAAGAAGAACCTGAGCAATGTTTGAGAATTTATTTCCCTGATTGTTTGTAAATCCAAGAAACTTTCAAGCAGCATCCCACCAGCTGATCCGACAAGAGCCTGTAGAGGGGTTACAAAGAAAGAAGCAGCTAAAAACGCTGCAATAGTGCCGGAGACTGTACCTTCCACGGTCTTTTTTTTAGAGTATGGAAGTTTATGATTTCCAATAAGAACACCTGCTGCCGTCGCTATAGAATCTCCGAATGCAACTATCGCAATGGAAGCATAAATAACGTTTTCAGGAAATAGTATAAAGGAGAGAGTTATTCCGATAAGAAGCAGGATGGTGCCCTGAAGAGGTACATGCTGCTTCGCAGGCCTCCCCCACCTGCATAGGAAAGCTGATAATGAAAGTGGAATCTTGTTCATTACAATTATTATAGACATCAATATATAGAAAGTAATCAAAAGCAGCAGGACAGTTAATGCTAGATTGCCAGCTATTCGTATTAAAAAAATCAAAGTTATGCCTGTTAGCAGGTGAATTAACTGGCGCTGAACTTCACTTTTAATTGAGGATCCCCTGTCTTGATAATCGCACTTCAATCTTTCTATGTATGTGGTTAATATGAAACCCCTTTTCATGATCCTGAACCTGTATATTCACGCTAGATAGAATTTAAATTTAAAAATAAAATAGATGGTTACTCTTTTCCGATATTTCCCCCTGATAGAAATTATTTCCAGATATATCATTATATGCAGAGTAAATTTGTAACGATTAGAATATAGTCAATTCTGCTTTAATTTATCCATGAAGCAGAAGTATTAATGAGGGGTAATATGTCAACAATTGCTCATTTTGATATCTCGGCAGATGATCCACAAAGAGCAAAAAATTTTTATGCTACACTTTGGCTGGAAGTTTGAAAGACCCATGGAAGAAATGGAATACTTTCTTATTGGAACTGAAGACCTTGAAGGAAAACCTGGGCCTAGAGGAGGTATGGGGAAAAGAGGGCCAGCAGACCAGAAAATAGTAAATTATATTGGTGTCAGTTCAGTAGACGAGTACTTAACGAAAGTTGAAAAACTCGGAGGCAAAGTTTTGATGCCGAAGACTGCTGTTCCTGGATGAGGATACCTTGCAATCTGCATGGATACAGAAAACAATACTTTAGGACTTTGGGAGGATAAAAAGGTTAAGTGATTCAAAAATTACTTCAGTCAATATTCCAATCTGAGCATAATCCAGAAGAGATGAGGTATCCCTTAATCGACGACCCAGATCCCTTAAACACAACCTACGATCAGAGCTACAAGATTTTCTTTGTGGTTTTCAATTTCTTCTTCTGTTGCATTCATCAGCCATTTTTTGCCGCCATGGATTGCGTGGTCTCCGCAGATGAAGAAAATAGTATCTTTTTCTGCGTTTTGTAAAATCTCAGTTAAATTATCATCTATTGCCTTTGCAGCTATCTTGAGTTCCTCCCAGTCTTTTGCCCTGTGGGAAAAGCGGTCAAGAGCTCTAAGATGCACTGCAATGATGTCGGGCTTTTCTTCCTTAAGAGACTGTATGGCATACTCAGTGATCTTCCGGTCATAGTCCAGAATATCCTCGGAATTTGGGACCCCATAAAAGCTATTTAAGCGTCCCCTGAAACTTTCCGCACCTTCGGACTCAATTACCGCTGAAGTTTTCATGCCTGCCAAGCGAGCCCATTCCATAACGCTTCTCAATTTTGGGTTGTCAGAATCTTTAGCTGTTTCGGTGTAGATGTCGGCTGTAGAATAAATATTGTGTTCTTCAGGCAAATATCCTGTAAATATTGATGCTATGGCAGGAGATGTTATTGTTGCCGGAGACTTGCATTTAAATACGAGACCTGATCTGGCAAATTCATTCAGGTTTGTCATTACTGGAGATAGGTGCCTGTAAAGGAAGAATCCCAAACTGTCTACAACAATAATTCCCGCATGTTTGCAGCCCTTTTTCTTTGCACATTTTTCTACCTGAGGAATTGGCCTGCCAGAAGGAGGAACCATAGGGATTTTCAATATTCTTGAAATCGTGGGCGCAATATCTATCGTGCTGCATTCTAAAATACTCATGTAATCTCCGTATATTATCTGGAAAGCCAGTTTATATGCATTTCCCAGTTTATTTATTTTTTAATCAAATAGGATCATGTTTTTGGAAAAATTCAAAAT
>JAUPKV010000002.1 GCA_030837265.1 Methanobacteriota archaeon | reverse complement strand
TCTTGACTGGAATATGAGTTCATTTGTTAACCTGTGATAGCTGGCAAGCCGCTCCTCAGGAATAAGCCCGTCTTTTACTGCCTGCAGGACAGCACATCCCGGCTCTTTTTGGTGAGTACAGTCTTTAAATCGGCAGTTGTAGGCTGCGAAAATGATATCCGGAAAAGCTTTATCGAGTCCTTCGGCAGAATCTCCAAGCTGAATTTCCCGTAGCCCTGGGTTATCTATCAGAACCGTGCCGTCGGGAAGCAGGAACATCTGGCGGACTGTGGTTGTATGTCTTCCTCTTTCATCATCTTCCCGAACCTCCGCGGTTTTCTGGATGGCTTTGTTTAAAAAGGCGTTGATGATAGTGGATTTTCCGACACCAGAAGAACCTATGAGTGCAATTGTTTCCCCGGGATTGAGATAGGGGCTGAGAGCCTCAAGTCCGGTCTTTGAAAGGGCGCTCAGGGGAATAACTGGAACTTCTCCTGAAACGGATTTTATTTGTTCGACCGGGAGGGTGGGATTATCTATAAGGTCGATCTTGTTCAGTACTATCACAGGGCGTGCTCCTGATGAGTACACCACTGTAAGATACCGCTCAAGTCTTCGCATGTTCAGGTCTTTCCCTGCTGAAGTTACAATAAAGATAGTATCGATATTTGCAGCAATCAACTGCTCCCCGCTCCCTTCCCCAGGAGCTCCTCTTGACAGACAGGTCTTTCTGGGCAGGATGTTTACAACCATGCATGAGCCTGATTCCGGCTGGTCAAGCAAAACAACAAAATCCCCTACAACCGGCTGCTTTCCAATTCGCTGGAGTGCTCCCGAGATTCCAGCCTGTACGACAGCACCCGGAATAAGAACCTCACATACTGTTTTATGCCGGGACGCCACTCTTCCAGCTATGTAGGAACCTTTGTAGGTAGAAAATGCCGATTCAAGTTCTTCATTCCAACCTGGAACAGCATACATGTGAAATTACCTCAAGTTTTATTTCAAAATTATATTTCATTAAATGGAAATGCCAGTTTTTCACAATAAATCTTTTGATTGTTTATCCTTTATCGGTCCGATTAAAACTGAAATACAGCCGAAAAACAACTGAAAAATAATTGAAAAATAACCTGAGACCTCGTCCTTTACCAGCCTCAAAAAGCCTTGAAATCATCAGGTTTTTACTATCTAATAATTGAAGAGTCAAGAATCTCAAAGCATATCCGAAAAGGTTGTGACCTTGTATCATTACATTTGGCAGTGAATAAATAAAAAATGATCTGGATCGGAAGGACCTATTGAAGCTTCACAAATGCTATTAATAAATTTTTGGATAGATTAAAATATGGTAAGCCTGCCGACCTATTAATTTGATGAAGGGGCATAATCTACCCGAACAATTAATTCCTTTATCTTTTATACCATAAGAATAAGCCCAGCAGACAGATTATAACCAAGCCTATTATGATGATAGGTGTTCCCGTGTTTTCTTTACCAGTTGTGTTTGAGTTTTGAGTTTGCTTAATTGTATGTTCAGCGTTAGTTGCTGTACTTTCAGTATTGGATTTAGTCTGTGCGTCATTTGAAAGCTCAGGTTGCATCTTATTCTCATTTGCAGGCTGTACACTCATACCTGTAGTCTTTCCCGTAATCGCGAAAGGAGAGAATCCGGGTGTCTGTGCTGTAAAGTACAGGTATTTGTCATCTTCACTTAACAGACTTGTTGGAAGCTGGTTCCAAGCTTTGTCACTATACCTGTTCAGGATGATAGAAGATTTATCGATCTTTTTGTCCTGTATCCAGGATTTTTCAACCTTGAAACTTACAGTTGCATTTTCAATGTTTCTTGAAGTTGCAAATCCGCTGTTTCCTACCCAGATATTTATGAATTTATAGATTTCGTTGGAAGACGGTTCCGAAACAAGAGTGGACTTTGCTTTTAGCAGCTCCACTATGGTTGTTGTCTTACCGGCTGTCTTTTTTGCATAGAAGCTAACAGAAACAACTGGAGTAACTTTCTGTGGGAATTCAAACTTTGCATTTTGTCCACTTGAAATGAAAGCCTGAGAAAGTTCCTTGATTTCAACATTACTTTGAAGTTCCGGAGATCCTCCGGCACCTCCACCTCCTCCTCCACTGCCACTACTACTGCTGCTAGTGCTGCTTCCATCACTGCCTCCGTCACTGTTCCCATCACTACTTCCATCACTGCTTCCTCCATTGCTACCACTATCGGAACTGCTGTTTTCCAGTACTTTTATTGTCCCTGTTTTTGAATTATTTCCGTTTGCGTTGCTCACTATCAGGTTAACAATATAGCTCCCTGCAACTGAATATATATGCACTGGATTTATCTCGCTTGTATTATTTCCGTCTCCAAAATCCCAGTACCAGGATGTTGCATTTGATGAACTGTCATTAAACTGCACAGAAAGGGGAACATAGCCCTCAGTGACGTTGTTACTGAAGTTTGCTAAAGGGAGAATTGGTTGTTCCAAAACAGTTATTACGACAACTTTAGAATCTGAACCATAAGCATTCTTTATTCCAAGCGTTACTGTATAATTTCCTGGGGAGTAATAAGTGTGCTCTGGGTAATCCCCAGTTGAATAAATTCCGTCTCCAAAATTCCATAACCTTGTTGAAGGATTGTTTGTACTCGTATCATTAAATTGAACTAATAGTGGGGCCGTTCCTAAAGTAACACTGCTTGTAAAATTTGCAATTGGTTGATTGTTTATTGACGAAACCCGAACAGTCCATCCCCTGGCAGTTAAATTGTTTGCATGCGCCGTTCCAATAGTTGACGGTGCAGCATTTCCAGTTAAATCCAAACTCCCATCTCTGGTATTATAAGAATCTAGTGTTTGGAGTATTCCATCTACTGTTGTCTGGTTTAATAAATTAAAGCTGGCATTCAAATTGAGTAAACCGGGATCATTGGAAATATCTAAACTGGTGAGTTCATTATTACTAATATCCACCACACCATTCCCACCAGCAGGGAAACAGCCAGAAAAAATAGCGGCACTATAATGATTTTTGGCTGTCAGCACCTCTCTTAAACTTGTTGAAGTCAGGTGCAGAATACCGGTTTGATTGTCATTCCAATTGAATAGCTCTTCCAGAACCGGGTACTGATTATATGGATAATTGCTGGTTATCTGTGGATTATCTCTTGTACATATATGCCATATTTTGGATCCCGTATTACCCCAATTTATTGTGTATGTTGTGCCCCCCTGACGTGCCCCACGGAGATCGGTTAGAGAAGGAGCTTCGGATAAATCCAGGTAAGAAATATTGGATCGTTCGAACGCAAGCCTGGTCAGAGACGGAACGTTACGAAGCTTCATAGTAGATAATGATACGCAATAAAAACACTCAATCGTATGCAGTGCCGTGAAATCATTGAAATCCAGTTCTGTTATTGGATTATAACTAGAAGCCCATACCTGGAGGTACGGTGCAACATTTTCTAAACCACTAACAGATACCACATTCTGTTCCCTTAAATAGGCAATTGTGTTCGGATCTGGAGTTACCCCCTCATCTGAACCGTCATAACCCAGATTGATTTTAGTTACCGCACTCCAGGGTGTTACTACCAGTGTGTTTACTCTTCTACCCACTGAGCCAAAATTGACAGTAGGAGACGCAGAATTTGATGTTGAACCATCACCAAATTCCCATTGAATTGTAGGATTACCTGTGACTGTAATAATTGGTGAAAACGATGAACCGGTAGTGACAAATGTAATATTTTCAGGTGGCGCCGCACCTACAATATTAACAAACATTACAAGTGTCAGTAAAGCAATTCCCGTGACTTTTAAAAGATGACATTCTCTTCCTGTTTTTTTGCTTTTTACGTCTCTCATATTTAACTTCCATATCTAGATTCTTATAACGCGAAAAATAGCAAATTGAAATTATTACAGAGTTAAATTTGAAAACTTTCTTCGTAAATTTACATAATATTAATCCAACTGTCTTAATATATTTTTTGAATGCTCTTTTAAGTGTAAAAAAGAAAAACTATCTAGAATGCAGATTAGTCCCTTGGAAGTATAGGCTTAAGGCTGAAAAAAATAAACTTAACAACTTCAGTTTAAAACTATAAAGGTTAATTATTTGTAAGTATTTATGAAGTGCCACAAAATCATTACTTAGACCAGGAAAAGATAAAGTTAATTAAGAAGTTACTTGAAAAATGTAATCCTGAATCAAATCTTGAATCAAATCCTGAATCAAATCCTGAATCAAATCCTGAATCAGTTTCTTAAGTTTCAATCCCTTCTTCTTTAAGGAAATGATCTATCAGTTTTCTGGAGATGCTTATTTTCCCGGGCAGCACTGGCAGCTTCTCGTCAGCTAAAAACCATTTCGCATCTTCTATTTCGATTCCATCGGGTAGAATATCTCCGGAGCTATATTCTGCAGTAAACCCAATCATAAAGGAATTCGGAAACGGCCAGGACTGTGTTCCAAAGTATATTATGTCCTTAATGTTTATCCCTACTTCTTCTTTAACTTCCCTGGCAACCGCTGCTTCGGCTGTTTCTCCCGGCTCGATAAAGCCGGCTATCAGGCTGTACAAACCTGATGGGAAATTAGGTGACCTTGCAAGCAAAACCTCATGCCCTTTCTTGATAAGTACGATTATTGCCGGCGAGATTCTGGGATAAAAAAGTTCACCGCAGTCAGGGCATTCTTTTCCCCGTTCTCCGGGTTTCTTAAAGGTTTTAGTCCCGCATCGGCTGCAAAACTGGTTCGTCCTGTCCCATTCCATTACCTGGACTGCTTTATTCACAAGCGCAAAGCAATTCTCACTCATCTCTGAATAAGCCTGTCTGAGGTCTGCAAATTTCATTCCTTGAGGCGCCCTTGTGCCTTCGGGAATTTCCACAGAATAACAATGCATTCCGTCAAGAGCGCCCAGGTACTGCTCTCTTACACCGGAAAGCCCTAACTCCCCGGGATCCAGCAGCCGGGGGATAACTCCAGGGTTTTTATTGATGTTTATGAGAACCTCTCTACCCCGGAAAATAAACCAGAGCGCTTTCTCATTTCTATCTACTGGCGGTTCGACGCCTGCAATAAATTCCCTATCAGTGAGACTTTCCTTATATCTCGAGGTCATAATATTACATACTTATTGTTTTTGTTCTATATTATGGTTACAGGGAGGCGTTTATTTTTCAAACATTTTTTTGTTAATTTGTTGTATTTCATACCTTAATCTCCAAGTGATAACTTTATATGTCTCTTTTGTCTATATAGAGGATAATAAATTGGCAGAGCTCGTGGGAATAATTTAATAATCTAAAAAAATTCATTATTCTTTTACTATTACCTTTATGCTCTTCTATAAAGGATGCGTAAGTTTGGTGGTTGGAAAATGCCTCGAGAACGATATCTAATACAACTGGAACTGCTCAAGGAGTCTATGGCTTCTTTTGGAGACGATGTTGGAAAAGCTTTTAGAGATTCGATGGTTGCAGTCATAGATCTAGATATCGAACTTGCTAAAAGGACACTTGCGTTTGAGTCAGAAGTAGACAAACGCGAGGAGGAACTTGAGGTTACTATTTCTGATCTGATTGCACTTCAGCAACCCATGGCCAGTGATCTTCGTCTTGTGATATCATCTCTCAAGATCTCAGCAGATCTTAAAAGGATTGTAGGACTGTCAATTAATATTGCCAAAATTCCCGGAAGAATCGAAGGCGGACATATAAAACCTCTTCTGGACACGAAAAGAATGGCAGATATAGCAGCATATATGATTGAGAATTCCATTAAAGCCTTTAGGACACAAGATGTGGAACTCGCAAGAGTGACAGCAGCCAGAGATGATGAAGTAGACAAAATTTTTTACTCAGTTTGGGTAGAACTTGTGGAAATGATGGCAAAAGATACGAGCATAATTTCCAAAGCTACAAATTTGCTTTTCCTGATTCGTTATATTGAAAGGATTGCTGATCACTGCTGTAATATCTGTGAGAGTGTAATTTATCTTTCCACGGCTGAAAGAGTCAAATTAAACTGACTCTATTCTTCTTTTTCTCAAGCCTGTTCACTGCTCCGGACGGTCTGATTACTTATTCTGACCTGATAACTTTCTGTTCCAGATATTTTGCAAACTCCATCACTATAAGCGTTGTCGAAGCCAGCGGAATAATTATCCCCCAATCAGAGAGTGAGAGAGGCACAGTACGAAAAGCCGTCTGCAATATTGGGATATAAATCGCAGCAAGCTGCAAAAGTACCGTACTCAGAACGGCATAAATAAGAGACCTGTTGGTAAATAATCCCAGGGAAAAGATTGAACTTTTTTCCGATCGCCAGTTAAAGGCGTTGAACATCAAGGAAATCACTACCAGAGTAAAAATTAAGGTCTGGATTTTTATAAGAGGCACTTCTTCGTTAAGAGCCCAATGAATGACTCCAAGAGATTGGAGGGCAATCAAAAACCCTAATCC
>JAUPKV010000145.1 GCA_030837265.1 Methanobacteriota archaeon | reverse complement strand
GTTTTAAACGTAAAAATACACCTACAAGAGAAGCGGGAATCACTCAATCAAAATGGACTTTAAAAGAGTTGCTCAGATTCAGATGTTTCAAAACATCAACCGTATAAAACCAGACGACCAATAAGTTCAAGGAGAATATTAAGGTTATCAAATTAGCTCTAAAAAATCCAGATCTAATTTGACAATCGTTCTTTATGAAGATCTCCGATGTGTATCCTTATCTCCAACCAGTTCTATGCTATCTTATTAGCAATCCAATCTCAAAAAATAGATACGTCCACGGATAATGAAAAAGAAGATAAGTTTTTAAATCAAAATTCTAATTTGAGAGCCTCAAACTGTGTAATCCCAGTTATAGATCAACTTGGTCGTGCCTATTAGCTGGTTGATATTCATCTTTGTATTTTTGACCTTAACTTCCTGTAAGTTGTCAGTTATAAGGGAACTGGACAGAGAGAATAAGAATTGTTTCCAAATTTTTGCAAACATACTGTTTTGGAAATCGTTTATGTGGCAGTGACTATGAAAGCAAATATGGCGGCGACTGCTACGCATACGATGAAGATTATGAAAAGTAATTTAGTAATTTCTATGAGGGCATTTGTCTTGCTTTCAGTGTTTCCATTGTTGTTAGATTTTTGTTCCGTCATGGTTGTAACAATGAGGTTAATGGCTCTTCGCTGTTTCGTATGGGTAGAATTAATTGCATAGTTAGGAAATTGACAGGCGTATTAAAGTAAAATATAAAAGGAAATTAATTACAACAATTCGAGAGATACTCCTGAGATATTACTTAAGTTCCTCATATTTTAACTTATCTAAAAGAAGAGTAAATTAACAAAATCAAAGATTCAACTAACATGAAATCATATAATGAAGCCACACAAAAGGAATTATTTTAA
Organism: Methanobacteriota archaeon; assembly: GCA_030837265.1. The sequence continues at coordinate 2,056 of JAUPKV010000145.1, read as the reverse complement.
TCAAATCTAACGGCATCGCCAACCCAATGGACTACTCCTTTTGGACCATTGTCATATTTGTGTGACATTCCTTGAGGTTAAAAAATTATATCCAATACAATAGCTGTTTTTTCGTCTTCATTTGGTTCATAGTAACCTGGGCCAGCCATACATTCTTTTAATTCTTCGGTGTCGATTTTGCCGATGTAGTTACATTGCATGTTAATGTCTCTTCTCTACTTTTTGGTTAGGAAGATAGAAAACAAAAAAATAAAACTTATATTAAATTATCTGTTTTACAGTAATATAAATTCAATATTCTATAAGTACCAACCGATAAATGATAAACGTATAAAGAGGTTATCAAATTAGCTCTAAAAAATCCAGATCTAATTTGACAATCGTTCTTTATGAAGATCTCCGATGTGTATTCTTATCTCCAACCAGTTCTATGCTATCTTATTAGCAATCCAATCTAAGAAAATACGTCCACAGATTATGAAAAAGAAGATAAGTTTTTAAATCAAAATTCTAATTTGAGAGCCTCAATATTAGACAGCCTGCGAAAGGGCTAAAATTGTGAAAAATGATCTGATCAGTCCTTGAAGTTGCAAAAGAGAGAATTGAGGGGCGAGTGATATGAGGAAAAGGATTGAAAAACAAACGCAAAACAAACGCAAAACACATAAGAGCAAGTAAAAAATAAATAGAAACACAAACAAGACGAGAAACCTTACCAGCGTATTCTGACCTTTCCTGTCCCGCCCGAGTTTCGGCTTCCCGAGTTCCGCTTCGGGAGCACGGGGTCCTTTTCGCTTCGCTCAAGAGGACTAATTTATGGCTATAGCAGTTATTTTCGGTCAAGAGAACTAAATTCGGGATCTTTCTAACCCGTAAAACCTTATTCTCCATACTGGATGATCATTCATATCACGCTCGACACAGGAGAGCGGTCTTCCAGTAAAAAAAGAGAGGACAGATAATAAGAAGATAATAAAAGAGTTAACTATAAAAACTCCAAGACGTGAGTAGTTCACTCTAATTCTGCTATTAAAGGCATATGATCGCTCAGGGAGATCCAATCTTCATATTTGCCAATAAAAAATGATTTTCCACTATTAATAATATCAACAGGTGCAAAGATATAATCGATATGATAAGGAGTCTTTCTGTTTTTCCTAAAATATAGTGTTGGTTCCTCTTCAATCCCGAACTTTACATTTGTAAAGGTATGATATATACTGAATATTTCAAATTGTTTTAACAGATTGATTACATCAGTAAGTGTCCCATGAAGAGGATAATTAGGGTTCTCCTTATCCCAGATAACATTCCAGTTGAAATCACCTGCAATAATTGTTGGAGACTTGAACATGTCTTTATAATAATTCAATGACTGCCAAATTTCTCCAATGTATCTTCTTCTTGGATCTTCTTTATTGTTCTGTGACCAAATAGCAACAAGATTTATTGCTTCATTATCGGTCACTTTGACAGGAAGGACATATTTATAATTATTACAATAGGACTCGTGGGTTGTAATTTCAAAATCATTGAAACTAAAAACAGCTAAACCTTTATTTCTGTTATCGCCTATCCATAAAACATTGTCATAAAACTTATTGTTGAATTTGTCTGGATGCTCGCATTCTGGAACTATTAATAAATCAGGATCATAAGGAAGAATTTGTTCGTATTTCTTTCGGAAAGCCATATTACAGTTCCAAGTTATAACTTTCATATTACCGTTATTAATACAGTCACCAATCACTAAAAGTCTTTGACCTCAATCAAATTAGAATCCTGGTTCTAAATAAGAAACCTGAAGAAAAAAATCATTTTTTTGTCAATTAATTAAAGGCCGGCCGCTTGCGGCCGGTGAGAGAATGGGGAAGAGAAAAAACTTAAAAAACCCAGGCATCAAAAAGTAATTCAAAAACAATATGCTTAATAAATGAGCACGAACATTGTGAAGAGAATTCCTTAACTTATTCCAGTAATTCGGCATCCTCATGCGAATAAGCCGGCGCACAGCAGCAGAGAATTTTCAGCAATGTACATCCTGTGTTTTGAATTC
>JAUPKV010000144.1 GCA_030837265.1 Methanobacteriota archaeon | reverse complement strand
AGGTGCTCATTTTGACAACGTTTAATGAGGAAACGCTGATTATCTATGCTTTGCTTAACGGCGCTAACTGCTTTGTTCTGAAGGATATGCAACCTGATGAATTAAGTAAAATGATTCGGGTAGTTCATAGTGGAGGCATATGTCTTCACCCCGATGTGACAAAAAAAATTCTTGCAAAAATTATAAGTTTAAGACCGGAAATATCCACAGGAGGTTTATCTGAAAATAGTTTAGATTCACTAACAAACCGGGAAAATGATGTATTGAGTTTGATAGGCAAGGGGTTAACAAATATGGAAATATCTTCAGCGCTGTTTATTGCTGAAGGAACAGTGAAAAATCACGTAAGTAATCTGTTGAGTAAGCTTGGAGCCAGAGACAGAACCCAACTTGCGATTCTAGCACAGAAAATCATGACTTAAGATAGAGAAAAAATATATCTCAAGTAGGATGTGTCATTCTACCCTCATCTTTAAAATAAAGGTGGGGGATTTTTATTTGGGAAATTTCTTTGTAATTAGATGCGTTTCCCACAATATTACCCGATATAATATACGGTGAATTTAATTTATACCGAAAGGGGGAGTGTGCTTTTTCGCAGTTGATATGAGCGGAAAACTGCACACAAGAAATGGAATGAAATTGGGAAAGAGAAGAATGGTTTTTTTTGTAGTTTTTGCAGTGATAAGCTTAGGTATTATTTCAGTTTTAGGAAAAAAGATGATAGTGAATCAGGAAAAGGCAACTATCATTGAAGAAAAACGAGTAGAAGTTATGACGGCAAAATATGAAAAGTCAATATTATCTTCCGAAGTGTCGGCTGTTTTGCAAGGAAATGAAAAGAGCGATATTTCTTTTGAAATATCCGGACGTATAGTGGCGATGGATGTCAAAGAAGGGGATCAAATTGGCGCAGGTGAGACATTAGCACGATTGGATGCCGGTGAACACTCGTCGGAAGTAATTTTAAGTGCGACCGAAATTGATAAAACTAAAGTAAAGTTTCAGCAGGCGAAGCGGGAGTTTATCAGGATGGAGGAACTATATAGAAAACAAGCGATTGCGCGCAGTAAATACGAAGAAGCGGAAAATGAATTTAGTATAACAGAAAGAGATTATTTGCAGGCTCAACGAGATTATGCAATTAAAACTGATAAGAATCTAATCAAATCTCCTATAAATGGTATTGTTTTAGCTAAGCTTGCCGCGGTTGGGCAAATGGTAACCGATGAAGTTCCAGTTTACCGTATAGGGCAGGTCGATAGATTAAAAGCATTGTTACCAGTGCCGGATCGTGAAATTGCGTTTTGGCATGTAGGCGATACGGTGCAAATTTCACTTTATCAAGATACAAGGCAAGGAAAGGTTGTACGGGTGTTTCCAACAACCAACGAGGGAACAGGGACTATCAGTGTGGAAGTAATTGTAGACAATCTAAAACAGGATTGGCATCCGGGACAGGTGATTACTGCCAGTCGTCCTGTTAAGGAGAAAACTGGCATATTTATACCTAATGAAGCACTATTAAATTCTGGCGAAGATAGGCCCTATCTTTTTATTGTTGAGGAAGGAAAGGCATTAAAAAAATCGGTAACTATTGGTGATATGTTCGACAACCGGTTGGAGATTCTTGAGGGCCTAAGAGAAGGTGATCAAGTGGTGATCAGGGGAGCAGACCGGCTTTTTGATATGGATGCGGTTCAGGCGACAGGGAGGGGGCAAAAATGATTGAATATTTGTTGCGAAAACAAAAGATAACTCTATTATTTTTTTTTATGATTACAATTACCGGGTTTTTTAGTTTTTTGCAGTTGCCTCGTCAGGAAATACCGGAAGTTATTGATACCAGTGCCACTATCAGTACTAGTTATCCAGGTGCTTCGGCCGAAAAGGTAGAACAGACGGTTACCAAAAAGATTGAGCAATATATAAAAGAAGTGCAGGGGATTAAAAATATTACATCAGAATCACTTAACGGCAATTCTCTTATTGAAGTGGAAACTCAAGATGGAGTTGCTCCTAAGCCGGTTTGGGATGAGTTGCGCAAAAAAGTAAGAGATGCGGAGGGTGATCTTCCTAAAGATGCTAATAAGCCTGAAATTAACGATGATACAAATCGAAATTCTTTTTATACCATTCATTTGACGGTAGAAAACAGAGAACAATTGTATAAATTGCGTGAAATAGCAAATACATGGAGAGATCAACTCCGTACAGTACCCGGTGTTGTTGATGTAAGTATCGGAGGGATGCCCAAACAAGAAGTACGCATTGATATAGATACAAAAAAAATGCATCATTATGATGTAACGTGGAAAAAGGTAGTCGATGCACTGCAAAATGAGAATGAAAAGTATCCTATAGGAGAAATGACAATACAAGAGCGCATTTGCCAGTTAAAGTTACCGGATAACTATAAAGTGGAGGATTTAAATAAAGTAATAATTACGCGGAGTATGGCTGGAGCTCCTGTTTATCTAAGGGACATTGGAGAAGCTCGCTTAACAACAGAAAAAATAAAGACATATGTTTATCACAACCAAAAACCGGCAATCATTATGGGCATATGTGTGGAAAAGGGT
>JAUPKV010000017.1 GCA_030837265.1 Methanobacteriota archaeon | reverse complement strand
CTCTCTGCCCAGTCAACTGATGTCCAGATTAACAAAGTAACTGAGAACCTGTTCAGGAAATACAGGACAGCAGAAGATTATGCAAACGCTGACCTCAGGGAACTTGAGAATGATATCTATTCCACAGGTTTTTACAAAAACAAAGCAAAGAATATCAAAGATGCTGCCCTGATTATTGTCGAGCGCCACAATGGAGAAGTCCCGAAGACAATGGAAGAGCTGGATGCTTTACCCGGCGTTGGCAGGAAAACGGCAAATATAGTACTTGCAAGGGGATTTGGGATAACTGAAGGTATTGCTGTGGATACTCACGTGAAAAGGGTTTCAAGAAGATTAGGCTTCACAAAACACATCGACCCGGAGAAAATAGAACAGGATTTGATGTCCCTTGTGCCAGAGGAATATTTTGATATCTTTTCAATGACCCTGATTTATCACGGGAGAAAAATCTGCCAGGCAAGAAAACCAAAGTGTGAGATATGTGTAGTCAAGGATCTTTGCCTTTCGAGTGTCATTTTCTTAGCAAAAGTGGAAAACTATAGGCAAAGAAGGTGGTAATTGGCAGAAATGAATTGGTAAAATTATTATGTGAAGCTGAAGACAACTTAAGTTTTGTGTTCGTGCGTTACTCTTTTTCGTGGAAATGCAGATGCTTATGCATAAGCTTGCCGTGAATGTGCATATGTTCGTGGATTAAATTCGTGGAAAGTAAAAGTTCCAGATTATTCATTACCATTTCCACATCTCCATCAACTACAATTTTGTGGTCTTCGCTCATGACTATAGCCCTTTTGCTGATGTGCGATACTGTATCAAGATCATGGGTTGCAGTTATTATAGTCTTTCCAGCTCTGCCCAATTCCTGTAAAAACTCTATCAGCCATAGCTGTGTTCTCGGGTCCAGTCCTGCGGTAGGCTCATCCAATAGAAGAATATCTGGATTAGTAGCCAGCACAGTAGCTATAGATACTTTTTTCTTTTCCCCCCCACTTAGAGTATGAGGTGATCTGTCTTTGAGTTTAGTTATTCCTATTATTTCCAGGACCTCCATAACTCTAGTTTTGACTTCTTCCTGACCCATGTCGAGCTGCAAGGGCCCAAAAGCAACTTCCTCAAAGACGGTTGGTGAAAAAAGTTGAATATCCGAATTCTGAAATACAAATCCGACTTTTTTTCGGAAATAAGATCGAAATTCGTTGTCTTTAATTGTATCAAAAATCTCTTCACTTACCTCATTATCAAATGCATGGAATTCTCCCATAGTAGGAAATATGAGCCCGTCCAAAAGTGCAAGTAGAGTTGATTTGCCGCTGCCGTTTGCACCCATTATTGATATCCGTTCTCCCTGATTGACTTTGAAACTGATATCTTTTAAGGCGTCTATTTTTCCCATGTATGTATATGACACATTCCTTACATCAAAGATGGTTCCCATTTTCGTATCACCTGATGATGTTATGGGAGATCAGCACTAGAATTAAACACATAGATACCGCAATTGCCAATGCGATGTAATCGCGGTTGTGCATCTTGAACTCCTGCATAATCTTGACTTCGCCGTTGTAGCCTCTTGACATCATTGCTTTATGGACTTTTTCACTCATATCAAGTGACCTGATCAGAGTATAGCCTATACGCCCTCCAACCCATTTTTGCTCCTCGAACATTCCTCTGGCTTTTATAGTCCTGGCTTTCTTGGCAATGTGTATCTCTCGCACCAGATCCATCAACAAGAAAATATACCTGTCAGCCATCTCAAGCGTGAGGACATAGATTTTGGGAACGCCTACAGTTCGCAGAGACTTGTAAAGTATCGGCTGAGGTGTAGTTAGGAAAAGCAATACTACGGCAGACACACATGCTGCGACACGCATTGTAAATATCACAGCAGCATTGAGACCCTGTCTTGTAATATAGAGGCTTTCAGGCAGTGAAATTGGTCCAAGATGCGAATTCGAGCCGAAATTTGCTAACATGATAAAAGGGTCTCCAGGTAAGAAAACATTGAAGATCATAGGTATGGCGATTACACCTGTAAAAATAGGTATAAAAAGCCATACGCGTTTTATAAAATATAAAACTTCGATCTTACTGAGATATGAAAATATTAATGTAAGCATATAAATTAGGATCAGTAATCTGAGGTCTCCGATCAGAGTTGTTGTGAATACTAATGCCAGGATGGAAACCAGTTTTGCTCTGGGATCCAGGCTCTGCAGTAGTCCGTTTCGTTTAGAGAAGCTCTCAGAGATAAAGGCTTCTTCCATAAATCCCAAAATACCATCAATTGTCTTCCCAACAAAACTCTTTTTACCGTGAGGTGTCACAGAGCATCTGCATGGACTGCTGTCCACCTCCTTCATCCAATCAGGGATCATCATTTACCTATTCCAAAGCCTAAATTCCAGCTAGCTATATAAAATATTGCATTCAAATCTTCCATAAATAAACTATAAATCAAAGTGAAAAAAGATGTGTTTTTCAGTAATCAGAAATTGTGATCTTGCTGGAAAACACACATTAGAGGACTAAATTATTTAAAGGAAATATGTGATCCCTTCTTATAGGTAAATCATATAATTGTTGGAAGATTTTAATCTTTGGCGATCTTCTTTCCTGCAAAGTACACGAGTCCACCACAGAATACGACGCCTATTACCGCAGACAAGATATATGCTGCGGAAGCCACGGTCATGGAATCTCCGCTACCTGGTAAGGCATAATCCGGCAAAGGTGCGCTCCATATTCCAGAGAGCTGCTCCAATCCGGAAGGCACAACACCGAGCTTCTCCTGGAGTTCCTCATTTCCCCATTCACCGAATGTCTCACCTACAGCTAAAAGGCCCAAAGGTGTAAAAATTATGAGTATTAGCAGACCAATGGCTAAGTTCTTAACAATTTTATCCATGTTCTCACCTCAGGTTGGGACTGCTCTTTTCATTT
>JAUPKV010000143.1 GCA_030837265.1 Methanobacteriota archaeon | reverse complement strand
GAGTTGTTAGTTGCTGATGAACCTACATCCATGCTTGATGTATCCGTTCAAGCTCAAGTTTTAACTCTATTAATGTCAATGCAAAGAGAACAGGGCTTTGCAATGTTATTTATTTCGCATGACCTGGATGTAGTCCGGGTTATGTGTGATCGGGTCATCGTAATGTTTATGGGGAAAATAGTAGAATCCGGAACTGTTGATCAGGTGTTCAGTCGTCCTTGCCACACCTACACAAAATCATTACTCGAAGAATATGAATGCCTTAGATAAAAAGATGAAAGATGAATGAAGCTCTATTTCTGACTTAAATCAAATATTTATGAAATGCTTACAAATTATATTAGGTTAGCCTTCATGTCCAGAGACCTTCTGCAGTAAATTTGATTTGAACCTTCTGACATATTTAGACATACATCATCATCCATAATTAAGAAGCTAAATACTGCAACTTCAGATGAGCTACAAAATGTTATTTGTTGTAGCAATTATAGGCGTGACTATACATCTGAAATAAATGTATATAAATGGGAAGATATCCGAAAATATTTTTCACCTGAAAGATGACAGAAATTCGAGCCAAAATCCTTGAACTGCGAAATTCTGGAAAATATACCGATAGAGAACTGTGGGAAATGTATGGAATGAGCGAACATACTTTCTATGATCTTGTTGAGCGAGCAAAAGACGGAAGTATAGCAGACGATTTAAAAGACAGGCCTTCGAAGCCCAAAAATCCGTATAGGAAGCTAACGGATGAAGATAAAGCTGAAATAATAAATCTCCGTTTGGATGATACAAACAGAATCGAATCATCTAAACTTGCGTTTTTTGATGCAATGGAAAAAACAGACCATGTCTTAAAGCCAGAGAAAGTACAGCGATTGACGGGATTAATGGACAAAGCCATGAAGGGAGTTCGAAGAATTGCAGCTTTATTCAATAAAAAAAGGAGAACGAAAAAAGCTCAGTTCGTGTTGGCAAATCATGGGTTCATAATATTCTTGCTATTGCTGAGCTTACTGAAAAACAAAAGACGGCTATAGATTCCAAACATCTTCAACGCCCTCAAAAGCCGTTGAGTTCATTCAATATGGATTATACTCAACGGAGAATTGGAAATGGTGAGACTGCGTATGCTTTTGGTGTGCTTGATATTTTTAACAGTGGTATTGCAATCCTTGATGCCCATAAGACAAAATCAGGTGCGAATGTGGTAGAATCTCTTCACCAATTACGTAAAATGATACCAACAGATGTTGTAATCGAGATTCGATCTGATGGAGGTTTGGAGTTCAATAATGCGACTGTGCGTGAATATTGTGATAAAAATAATATTATACACCATATTCTGCCGAAGGCACATCCGTGGTTAAATGCTTTCATTGAACGAACAATAGAGACTTTGCAATATGAATTTATAAATTTACAATACCATGCAACTTTTAATGATTTTCAGAAATTTCTTATGATTGCGAAAAGTGGATACAATTTACGTGAGCATTCATCATTCAACTATCGAAGTCCAGTGGAAATACAGAATTCCCCGGGAGTTTCATTGAGTGTTACTGCAGGAGGTCTGTAGACATGAACATTAAGCCACAGTGAAGTAGGCTAAAACTTTCAAAGTTAATAGCCGCTAAACATCGATTATAAAAGGGTTACAGGCTTATCGGGGTTTTGTCGGAAATGTTGGCGATACCCCTATCAGTAAGTTTCCTGATGCGTGATTTTATATAAGGTTTTCGCGATTGAATATTTTTTGCTCTCCAGGGTCACACTATAATAGGGAATTAGCTCAGGAGAAAAGCTGATAATAAAATCCGCAAATCCAGGAATATTTGCTGCCATTACGTTCATGTACTCAAAATTTCGGGACTTCAGGTCAAGAAATTCATTATAATACAAAAGAGCATTGGGGCCCAAATGACCAGAATCCGGGTTTATAGCTGAAGTCCAAATTACGGTGCATTTCTTTCCATATAGATTCAAGTGAGCTGCAATAACTTCGCCCTCAGGAGTCTCTGAGACAAACATATAACCACTATCTTTTTCCTGAATTAGCTTAAATACTCTTTCGAAGAACTCTCTGGGCAGGGGAGGTGCTAAATTCTGTTTTTCGTAGACCATTGAAAGGAGATGATAATATGTTTCAGGATCATTCCATACCCTTGTTTTAAGTCCTGCCTCATTTGCAATTTCAAGTTCCCTTCGGATCCTTTGCGAAATGTTATTGTCTACATTTTCTTTAAGGTTCAGATAATGAGTATAATGCACAGTGGAATCCCATCCATTCCACGTAAATGGTCTTATATCCTCAAAGCCTGGAGAAAATGTAAGATGAATACTATCAAATCCCTGCTTACAGAGAAATTCTCGAAGGGGATTAAGGACCTCATGAGTCTCCTGTACCCGTTTACTTGCTTTAGAACTGGCACCCTCTTTTATAAGAGGCCCACTGTAGCTGGTCATATCACATGTTGAAGCTGCCACTTTAAAGATTCCCTTAATTTTTTTTACAAACAGAGGGCAACCTCCTACAAGCTCGCCGTTTCTTAAACAACCATAAATCCTGAGATCCTTGCCAAGGACATCCCTGCAAATTTCCAGCCATTGGCTGGTGTGAAAGAGTGTACCCGGTTGAGCTTTATCTACAAGCAAATCCCAATCTTTGTATTCAGATGGCACTAATTCTCTAACTTCAATCTCGTCCATTTTAAGCTCCGTGCAAATAGACAATTATCGTATCCATAATGAATTATGAGTCTTTTTAATTTTAATCGATATGGCAAACATCGAGAAAAGTACCTATGTATTTATAATAGAATTTTTACATTTGATGTCCTGGGTTTATCGAAGGAAAAAAGTATATTACTATAAACTATGGAATAATCAGTACACTACCTTTTATACTGTAGCTTCAGGTGAAATTGTATTAAAAATGCAATATTTACAAATTGCGGTTATTTTCAAATTGCAGTTTCTGTTTTCATGCATAAGTGTTTCCCCCACTCTTTTTAGATTTAAACGTTTTTCATTTTAGAATCAATACTCATTTATTTTACAGTGATAAAGTTAGTCTTTTTCACAGTATTGCTTCCTGCTGCATTCTTTACTGTTAAGCTGACAGTGTATTTTCCGGCTTTAGTGTACTTATGTGCAGGGTTCATGGTTGTTGATGTGGTTTTATCACCAAAGTTCCAGAACCAGGAAGTAGGATTGTTGGTACTCTTATCTGTGAATTTAACTGTCAACGGTGCTTTCCCTGAGATAGGTGATGCAGTGAAAGCAGGAACTGAAGGGTAGCTAAGAGTAGCCATGTAGATATCGCCCTGCATAGACCTATATGTATACACAATCCGATCACCGAATATAGCTGGATCTACCTGATACGGGTTGTTTTCCAGATCTTTCAGGTCCTCGAAGGTTATCATGGTTTCCTTATTAGTTGAGAGGTCATACACGTAAATATCCGTGTTCCCAGTCATATCATAGCGATTGTCTTCATACACAATCCTGTCACCATAAATATCAGGCTTGTGTGCAAACTCCGCAGGAAGCCAAGTTCCCTTGTGACTGGAAAGATCATACATGTAGATACCTGAAGGAGAATAGCCAAAACTGTAATCTTGCCACACTATTCTGTTACCATGGATAGCAGGATAATCTGCACATCCGCTGGTGGAAACTTGAGTTTCCTTGTGAGTGTCAAGATCGTACATAAAAATATCTGTATTTACATTACGGTAATCTGCCCACACTACTCTGTTTCCATAAATAGCGGGTTTGTATGCAGTTCCACTGGTAGTGATCTGTGTTTCCTTATGAGTAGTGATATCGTACATGAAGATATCTAATTTTCCAATGATTTTCCCATTTTCGTCACAGACGGGGTTTCCATATTCATCCAGTTTTCCTCCATTACGTCCGTCGACCCACACTATTTTGTCTCCATAAATTGCAGGAGAGTACTGATCTAACGTATTGGTGATGATTCGAGTTTGTTTGTTGGTGGAGATATCTTGCAGGTAGATGTCCGCATTTCCGTTACGGTAATCTTCCCACACTACTCTGTTTGCATAGATAGCGGGATTTATCTGATTTGATTTATTTGTAGTATGCGTTTCCTTCTTAGTGGTAATGTCGAAAATATAGATATCCCAGTTTCCATTGCGGTAATCCTGCCATATAATAGTATTGCCGTAGATATCAGAATTTTTTGCCGTTTCATGAGTTGTTATCCGTGTTTTAGTAACCGTGGGTGAAGCTGCAGACGCCGTAGACGAAACCAAAATTAATAATAATAACAGAGAAACTGATGATAATAAGAATGAACGTAACTTTATATTATTATACATTATTTATTCTCCTTTACTATTTTTTATATTTTATTTGAAAATAGCAATTGAACTGACATATTTAATTTTAATCGTTTTTAGAATCCGGTTGAATTTCAAAGATAACAACATTTAAACAGCTTATATTTCTTATTACCATAGTGTCTAACACCGAGTTTTCATGGATACTTCGGGGTAAACTTCATGTAGCTGTTCGTCAATATTAAAATTTAAAGTAATGTTAGTAAAAGACAATTATTGTCCGGATTAAGATTTTTCACGTATACAGGGTGCCTTTTCAAGATAAACGGGATTCATTAATAGGGGAGATTTTCTTGCTTAAAAGTAAAAAAGGAGTGTTTGATAGGCTTTCAGACGCAGCTTTCTGGGTCAAAAGGCCAGAATCCAAAAAGTCTTCGCATGATTCACTTTTAGGATCCTGTGCTGTAATCGATGCAAATTTTGTTGAATTAAATGAAGATTCTTCCCCGGATTCCGGTAATAAATCAAAATCAGGGGCAGTTCCTAACTCTGAATCAATTCCGAATTCCAATTCATTTGACCCCGAACTGCTGGATAAACTCAGAGAGTATCTTAAAACCAGATCTCAGGAAGAAATCTCCGAGATATTTGAAGAAATTCGTAAAATCCTGGAAAATAGGGCTTCAAAGGGCAAATCCGAAAGCGAATTCAGCAACATAATGGGGGAAGTTCCATATAATGAAAGAAGGAACATACGAGAAAACATTAGAAGTATTTTCAGGTTTTGTTCCGAGACCGCATCCCGTGGAAAAAAACGGATAATATCGGTCTCAAAAGTTGTTTCCTCAGCAGCTTCGTCTATAGCATCCGATGGAAAAGAATCTATAAAGGTCTCCTCGAGAGAGCTAAACAAAAAATGGAATGAGCTTAGTCCCAGTGACCGTAAAATAATTTCCGAACTTATAATTGCAGTGATTGAAATCGGCCTGCTCAAGGGTTCTTCAAAAAGCAGAAAGGCAGCATTTGCAATCCTGTCAAGCATAACCAGGCATCAAACGCCGGGCAGAAATGACCTTGAACAATTTCTGGAAGGGGCACAGAAAGTATTCAAGCGCAAGAATTAAGAAAAAAAATATTTAAAACCTCATAAAAGAAATATTAAAACCTGAGAGGCCTGCTTATCGCTTTTATGAAGCTTGAAGGGCTTTCCCTGACTTCCCAGTCTTCGGCATTCCCTACGATATATGTGTGGTCGGAAACTTTCTCTAATCCGCCTGCATCGTAATTTCCAATTATCAAGGAAAAAATCCTGGCTTTTCTTTCGGCTTTTATTTCATTCCACTCCCTGATGAGGGGTGCTTCGGAAAATTCTGACTCCCCATCGGTCAGGAAAAGGACATCTGCTCCTTCAAAGGCTTTTTCTCCTTTCAAAGCCTTCAGGCCTGTACGGAGCGCGGAGTTGAAATCCGTACCACCGCCGAAAGTATATTTGAGAAATTCAAGGAATTCCTGGCCCATACGCTTTTTATTCGTAAGCTCGATTTCAAACGTCTGCCACTTCGAGGAGAAAAGAATTACTTTAACATCCCGGCCTTCTTTTAACATCCTTCGGGTAATCGCCAGCATCACGGCTTTTGCAAAAAACTCGCGAGCCCCCCGCATGGAAGCTGAGGTATCGACCAGGGCAATAACAGGCCCTTTCCTTCTTTTTCCGATAGTGTCCGAGTTCCAGTTCTCTCCTCTAAGCTGGTAGGTAAGGAGTTTTCCCTCAAGCATGTCAGCATAGAATTTGAGCTTCAAAATCGGATTCTTCAGTTTTACGACTTCTATCGGAAGCAGGGTCTGGATATCGCTTGAAAAGGTAATGGAATGAACCTCATTTCGACTGTACGGGGATAGACCCAATTTCTTTGAGCCGTACTCAAGTTCGATTCTCCCAACCTGATCAATAATCTCACGAAGGTCAGCTCGCTTCCTGAGAACTGCAGCATAATAATCCAGGTTTCCGAAGTATTCCTTATGTAAAGCCCTTAACGAATGGTCCCACATCCTTCCTGGGAACAGCATTGAAAGGATCTCGAGCATCTCAAGGTGCTCTTCAAGGACCGGGATTAGATCGTCAATTTTTGCAGCCATCTTGTCCCCTAATGTAATATCCAGTGCCTCTCCAGCCTTTTCGCTGAACATGAATTCCCGGGTCATTGAGGCAAGTCTCTCTGACCCTGTCATCGTTTCAGTCTGCTGGCACAAGTTTTCCCGGTTCTCATTTTCAGGACTGTTCAAGAACTTGTCCTTATAGCTGCCCTTTTTTTCTCGATCGTTTTCCGGTTTATTCTCCTGATTATTTTCCCTCTTATATTCCTGCTCATTCTCTCCATTTTGCTGTTTTCCCCAGGTATCCGGGCTTTCATACCAGCGGGGGGAGTTCATCTCCTTTTCCCGCCTCTCTTTCTTCTCCCATGTTACATAAGTATCATTGATTAGTTTCCCCAGGACCCTCAGGATTTTTTCCAGGTTTTGGGAAAACTTTTTTGGAGACCTGAGTTCGTTTTCATAAACATCCAGCAGTGAGAAGATTTCTTCCAGTAAGGTTCTAATGATAAATACCCCAGCCATGCTGTTGGTCCTGGCAAGAGTTTTTATTTCATTCCAGCTTTTCAAACTCCTTAAACTCAGAAATATAGGGAAAAAGACCCCAAATTTACCCATAAACAGCTTTTCATCCTTTATTTCGTACTCCCCGTCTGAAAAAAGCTCATAAATCAGGATTCCGGCAATCTCTTCCCTGAGCGGCCGGGGCATTTTTCGGGGAATCGCTAGCAATTCCCTCAGTTCAACGTTCAATATTATGGATGGATTGAAGGCATGGTCAAATTGTGAAGCCGGACCTGATCGGGATATACTTTCAAAATTTTCCTTCCAGTTCTTTAGTTCCTGCATATCTTTTCTATTCCGAAGTTATTAGGTTATTTGGGATGTTTATGGTTTTAAAAAACGATTATTCCAAACTATGTCATATTAACTGCTAATGACACATTTATTTTTGTATTATATTAAATGAAGAGTTTGACAACTGCATAATAATGTATTTTTCTCACAAATAAGGAAATATATGAAGATCTTACTGTTCTAATTTTTACTTCTTTATTTATTTTATATCTTGATCTCTAATATAAAGATTAGTCTATAATTAGAAATAGTAGATTATCTATATAATTCTAAGACTTAAATTAAGATGAAAATGATATTTTAAACCCTTAATAGTTCATATATCAGAAATACTTTTAAACTGGAGTCGAATGTATGAGTGAGAATGAAGGTGTAAGAATAGCATCCCTGCTTGTGGGGATGCTGCTTTGTATGGCATTAACGCAAACAGCTTGTGCGGCATGGAACGTAGCGAATTGGAATCTAAACGCAGGAAACTCAACGGTCTTGAACACAACTATCGAGAATAAAACTGTCGAGAGTACAACATGGAGTTCGACAGAGGGTTCTCTTCCGTCCTCCGATCTGATTAACAATCCTGTTCAGTCAGCCAATCTCGTAAGCTATCCTAACTTATCCAATCTTTTGAGCGGTTCAAAATCACAAAATGGAATTCAATTCCCAAAAATACAAAGGCGTTGAAAATATTACCGGGAAACGCATAAAATGACAACCGGTACTCCTTCCATTTGGGAAAAATATGGGGACTCCTGCTGATTGATTTTCAGTAGTTATCCCAATACTCATATCTGGTTCCTTCGTTTAGGTTACTTCTCCTATTTTCTCGATTGCCACATCAAAGACTTTAGGTTTCTCCAGCAGTGATCTGATTTCACTCAAATAGCTTGAGATCTCGTATGTATCCGCGTTCTTGGAGCGGTATTTTATCATGATTTCCTGAGCATCCAGTTCCGAGACCCAGATATTCTCCTTTAAGGTTCTTTCAAGAGCCTTTTCTTCTTCCTGGATCTGTCTCTTGAAGTAATTCAGTCTCTCTTCCAGGTTCTCGTATTCTTTTTCATAGAGTTTTTTGTCTCCATAGTCGAGACTTATCTTGAATTCAAATCCATACTTCT
This sequence comes from Methanobacteriota archaeon, assembly GCA_030837265.1. Next base: position 7,721 of record JAUPKV010000143.1, on the reverse strand, counting down.
TGCTTAACATTTCTGCCAGGGATTCGAAGCTCATGGATTTGTTGAGGTTACTGTAATCGATTGAAACGCTATAAGTATGATGCGGAAATTCAGTATAGTGTTTTAATAGATCTACGGTGTTGTCAAATGTAAGGCTCTTTGGAACCTTTACTGCCGAAAACCTTGAACTTCTCATTCCATCTGCAGTTTTCTCTTCTTCTCTGAAACATTTGTTGCATGTAACAAGGTCCGGGAGTTCATACTGCAGACATTTGAAAATGGAATTTTTTAAGTCCAGAACATCCAATTTCATTTTACCGGTATCCGTGCCTCCCGAAATAACCCTATCCAGAATAAGCTTCCTGATAATCTCCTTCTGTTCAGGCACGTCCCAGAGCACATGCTGGAGCAGCACAAGAGTCATCCTGTTCACACCGAGATGTCCGTTTACGGCTGAAGCGACCCTGAGCATGTTAATAATTTTCTTCCAGCGCCTGTCCGAAACGAAAATATTGGAGTGTTTAAGGTCTCTCCTGAGCCCTTTTACAATGGTTTTGACCTCAGGGTCAACCGGCAGGTTCTTTGCCCTCTTCTGGATTTCCCATATTTCCTCTATAGGTAATCTGCTTGAGGGTTCGAAATCGTCCACATTTTCGAATATCAGTTTTTCAAGGTTTTCCTCGTGCTGGATATAATCAACTCTGTACCTGAAAAGGAAGCGGTCATAGAGGGCCTCAAGGCTCTCATCTTCTTCCGGAAGTTCATTTGAAGCCCCAAAAACAGAAAATAAAGGTACATCCATAAGCTCCTTTCCGTTATGGTATTTCCTTTCGTTCAGCACGGTTAGCAAGCTGTTTAAGATCGAACTATTGGCCTTGAAAATTTCGTCAAGCAAGGCGACATGGGCAGTTGGCAGGTAGCCCTCCACCCTCCTGCTGAACTCGTCTCTTTCAAGCGCCTTTAAAGAAAGCGGCCCAAACACCTCTTCAGGAGTTGAAAAGCGGGTTAAAAGGTAGTGAAAGAAATTTCCTCCCTCTATAGTCTCGCAAATTTTATTCGCAAGCTGGGTTTTTGCAGTTCCTGGAGGGCCCAGTAGGAGGACGTGTTCTCCCGAAAGGAGTGCAAGGAGAGACCCATTGATTTCAGCATCGCGCTCCTTAAAGTAACGGTTAAAATCTGCTGCGTTCTTTTTTACCCAATTATTTACGATTTCCGGAGTATTATGTGCCATGAATTACACCGTGAGATTGCCATGATACCGACTCTGACAAAATTATCTTTGTTCATAGTGATAGATTTTTGGTTTTAGTCTTTAATGTACGGCATTTTATAGTACATATTATATATAAATATACAGGAAATGTGTAAAAGAATCAGTTGACGTTAGTGGATGAATTTTGAGCAAAAATAGCTCTGAAAAAATTTCGTTCTTTTTTTCATTTCCTTTAGCGAGTCCTGCGTATTCCTTTTCCATCGAAGGGGTTATGCATTAAGAAGTCAATCATTACTGGATAATCACTACTATTACTGGACAATCGCTACTATTACTGGACAATCACTACTGGAGTAATTTGGACTTATTGAGAAAACATTTCCGGAGGATTAAATGAACAATTTCGAGCGCGAAAAATACAGCCGGCAGATCCTTCTTTTTGGGGAGGAGGGGCAGGAAAAGCTGAAGAATGCAAAAGTACTAATTGCCGGCGCAGGCGGGCTCGGGAGTCCGATCTCCACTTATCTTGCGATTGCCGGAGTAGGAAAACTAATTCTTGCAGATTTCGATTCCGTTGATCCCAGCAACCTGAACAGACAATTTCTTCACCATGATAAGGATATCGGAAGGGCAAAGGTGGAATCCGCAAAGGAGAAGCTTCTTTCTATGAATCCCGAGATTGAGGTTGAGACAATCGAAGAAATGCTCACCGAATCAAACCTGGAGACTCTAATCCCTGAATGCGATATAATAGTAGATGCCCTTGATAATCTGGAGACCAGGCATATGCTTAACAGACTTGCCGTAAAAAGGGGAATTCCTCTGGTTCATGGGGCCGTTACGGGGTATGATGGGCAGGTGACAACGATAATTCCAGGAAAAACCCCATGCTTTTATTGCATTTTTCCGCGCATCTCCAGGAAGGAAGTATTTCCGATACTTGGCACGACTCCGGGAGTTATAGGCTCAATTCAAGCAAATGAAGCAATTAAATTCCTGACGGGGAAGGGAAAACTGCTGGAAGGCCGGCTGCTGTTCTGGGACGGGCTTTCAGGGAATTTCAGCGAAATCTCACTCTCGAAGCTAAATAATTGCCCAATCTGCGGATATCTAAATAAAGTGAGCGAAAATAAATGATTTTTTTCGCTCTTTTCAGACGCCATCAACCTTTATTTAAATTCTTTGCCAATTGATCAAATTTTATATATTTTAAGTGATAATATCTTATAGAATACTCTATAGGATAGTTATGTGAGGAGATGTCGTGAAAGGGCGGGCTCATCGAACTGAGGATAAAAATTATGACCAGCAAGACAGCTCAGGCTCATGGCCTTACAGATTTGGTGAACTTAATTCATCTGCACCTTATTTTTATTATGCTCCGGTCCAGAATGCTCCATATCTTGACCTGGCCTATCGAGAATCCAGTATTAAATCATTGATAAAAACGCACAGCAAGGATATGTACCGGTTGCTTGCAAAAGTTAATTTTGACGGAAAATACTACAGGGTAAAGTGTGTAAAAAATGGGGACTGGGAACGCTGCTTGGACCTTGCAGTCAGGATCCAGTTTTTTGGCAAAATTCAGGGAATGGTCATATATCCGAAACGGAGCGTCTCAAAGAAAGAAAAAAAGATTGTTTATAGGGCCGTAATTGTGATTAACCCCTATCAGCTCTGGGATGAGACTCTTATAAATAGATTCTGGAACCTGCAGGAAAGAATTGAGTTTCTGATAGCCAAAATTCTTTTTCACGAATGTATTCATGTCATGATCACATTAGGAGAGATCCTGCCTTCGGTTTTCGAAAATACGGATATTTTTCTTGAGTTTCGAAAAATGCTGGTGACCTCATGTTCTAAAAAGCTTAGCTCTGAGCTTCACAGTGTGCAGTTCCGTCTCTGGAACCTTGTCGTTTTCGGAGCGTCGGGTTCCGAAAACGAACAGGAACTACTCGAAAGAGTCAAGGAAATCTATGAATTCCTGATTAATGAAAAATACAGTAACGAAAAAACCGGAAGAACCTTCAACTCTCCTTTGAATAATGAAAAAATAGCTAGAAAATACGCATGGATGGCAGCTGTCAAAGCCGGCGGGAGCATCCGGGTCAGTAAAAGGATATGGGAAGTGGAAGCTCGGAGGCTCAGCATAGACTTAAGGAAACTCTATAACGGGATTGACTTGCAGATGCGTGAGATCTGAACAGAGATATTTTACTTTGTTTTCTCTACTCTTGTCCTTTTAGCCATTCCTTGCTCTTTTCCGATTCGCTTCCAACCTTTTTCCTTTTTCCCCACTTTTTTCTGTTCTATTATTTTATTGCCTGAGACTGACCATGTGTCTCCAGGACTTTTGTGATCTCGGTGATATCCGGAAGTTCGCTCAGCGGAAATACCTTAAAGAATATTACTTTTTGTTCCTCGTCAACAATTATATTTGCTCTCTCGGAGACACCTTCTTTTTCCCTGAATATCCCGTTTTCTCTGGCTACTTCCCCATGTGGCCAGAAGTCTGAAAGTAATTTGATATGCGTAATCCCGAGTTCCCTTGCCCAGGCTCTTTTTGATGGTACGGGATCGCAACTTATACCAAAAGCTACTGTATTCAGTTTGTCGAACAGCTCATGATTTTCCTCAAGTGATTTCATCTGCTCCGCACACACCTTTGTCCAGGCAAGCGGATGAAACGATAGGAGCACCTTCTTGCCGCTAAAGTCCTCAAGATGAACTTCTTTTTCTTTCTGATCTCTTAACCTGAAATCCTGAATCGTATCCCCGATCTTTATTTCATTCATGATAATCCCCCAGGTTCTGTAAAAATCGTTTAGAATATTAGTAATCATTCGCTTACAATATTATTAACGTCTTTTCTTGTTTATTTTTTTCTAAATATAAATCCGTATACATGTTTCCCTCTAAATTATATCCTTGGGATATAATTACATAAATGATACAATTAAAATTCATTCCTATCCATTAATAGTAAAGTTATTGCATTTACTAGTTATTCTGAGATTATATAAGTAAATGCGGTTAATTAGTAAATTCCATTTACGCACGGATTTACCGATGGGAAGTGAATAAAAAATCAAAAGCCTAAATGATGTATCACATTGAGTAAAAATCTGGGAGTGAAAATAAATGGGAAGACAAACATTTGACAGAATAAAAAAGACAGTTAGTGTTTTACTGGCTGTTTTGTTTGTAGTATCATTGACTGCATCAGCATGCTCAGCTTGTACGGACACTGCAACTACACCAACTACCGCAACTAGCGACACTAACAGCAACACGCTTAGTCCCAGCGATCTGGGTACCTTACTTGCAAGCCTTTTAAACAATATGGGTTATAAATTGGATACCAGCAATTCCGAGTCTAACACTGGGTCTGGAGATTACAGCGACCTTAGCAACTTCTTTAACAATGTAGACACAAGTGGTGTCACAGTTTAAACGATTTTGATAACTCTTCGGTAGTTATTGGTGAGAATAAAAGGGTCTTTCGGCAAAAGGGGATAAGTAACTTTACATAAATATTTTTAAATAAGGAACCCTTATCTGTTTGAACGAATGACCCTATTGAATTTTTAGTGCTTTGCTTCTATTCGGCTTTTTTAAAAAGAACAGTATCCTTTTAGCTGACGAAGACTTACACTCCAAGCAGGTAGAGAGCTACTTTGATGACTACGTAGAACAACTGCCCCGACAGAGGCTTAAATCTTATCTGCTTTAGCTACTTTTGAAGAACTAAAAAAGAGGGATGAATATTTATATAAAATCGTTTGCCTGCATGTCTTCCGACTGCCAGAATTTCGATTTTTCAAGATATTTTTCAATATGTTTTGTATCCCATACTCCTTCCATACGGGATAAATTAGAAGAGCGGTCTGCAAATTTCAGGACAATCCCGCGTATTGAGTGCAGATACGGGAAATACCAGCCCGAATCATCAGCTCGACGTTCATGAGTCACTTCCTGGACGAGATTAGCCACATCAACACCGAATTCAGATGCAAGGGTATCATATGATACATCGGTGTCTTCCAATATATCATGTAGTAGAGCTGCAGCCTGCAATTCACAGTCTTCAGGGTATAAGATTCGTATAATTTCAAAGACCTGCCAGCAGTGGGTCATAAAATAGTCTTTTCCGGCATCATCAAGCTGCCCGACATGCGCCTTTGCGCCAAATATGATTGCCTGGCTAACTACTTCACTGTTCATTTTGTCCATTTTCATCACTTTCTAATAGCTGCATCATTTTATCAATAAATATGAGCACCATACCCTGAACTACAATGTTTTATACATTATTTATTGCATTGTCTATTTTCAAGTCAGTTTGCTCCGGCGTCCAATTACATATCACCCTTCAGTCTTAAAAATTTTACCCCCACATCGTCAGATACAAATCGAGATAATCATTGAAGATTTATCTCACCTTTAGCATTCTACTATTAAATGGATTTTTTACGGGTATAAGCAGCAAGCGGAAGGATAAAAGTTAAGGTATAATACAGAAATACATCAAGTTTGTAATAGCCGTCAGCTGGATTTAGTGCTTTGACGATGAAAAGATAATCAAAGACAATCGCAATCAATGTCCAGACAATCGCCAATTGCAGATAGTAACTGAAAGAGATTCCTTTAACTTTTTTAAATAACACCCAGAGAGTAATAATTATCCCGATCGGTAAGATGACCCATCCGATCATATCCGGTGACACGACAAAGAAAAGAACCATGCCAAGAAGATAACCTATAAGCCAGAGGGCAAATCCCCAGAAAAGCGCGTCTATGTAGAATCGTCGTTTCACAGCTCTAGTATTGATACATAATTCACCTGATTTCTCTACCGGCACGGCACAACTCTGACAGAATGATGCTAGATCATTTTTATCCATATTTTGTCCTCAGATTTTACAGCTTCGAAATTTGAAAAGCCACTACAGGTATGTGTAAAGTCACATTTGGTCTACTACATCAAATATCTGTTCCTGTAATAATTAGTGCCTGAGAGCACGTCTTAAAAACGACTTCGTTTCCCAGATTCTTTTAATTTTGGATCAAATCCTGCAAAAGCAAAATTTGATCTGAATCACTGAGGTTCTCAATATCACCGGATTGGCCCAGAGTGACTACCATCAACTCTTAAATTCAGGATTTGTTTGCAGACAAAGCTTACCTTGACCATTTCCCATGCAATCGAAATCCCGGTTCTACGTCTTTTACCTGGTTTTCTATGAGTTCAATCAATTTAAGCAGATTTCCATCTCCTAAATATGAAGACCACTAGAAGGCTAACAGTACCGAAAAACATTTCGAATCCGGGTGATTTTTTACTGTCAGTAGTGTTTTGAGACACATTAGTTGCATTAGTTGCATTGGTTATGTTTGTTATATTTGTGCTATTGTTAGTGGAATTTTGAGTAAGGCTTACTGATTGTGTTGAAGTTCCGCTTGATTTTGATTTACTTTTTGATGTAGAGGTAGTTTTAGTGGTTCCACTGCTTCCGCCACTACCACTGCTGCTACTACTGGTACTGGTAGTGGTAGTGGTAGTGGTGCTGGTTGCTTGAACAACCGTTATTGTTGTATTTTTCGAGGCGGTCCCGTTTGCGTTGCGGACTGTCAGAGTTATATTATATGTCCCGGAAGTGCTGTAAGTATACACAGGATTCAAATCGCCGGAATCCACAGTCCCGTCACTGGTAAAGTCCCAACTCCTCGATTCCGCATTAAGGGAGAGATCTGTAAACTGGACATAAAGGGGAACGTTGCCCTTAGTTACATTAGTTTTAAAGTCTGCGGTTGGAAGTTGTTTTGCCAAAACTGTAGTGTTGAATGAACTGCTACCGTTTTCGTTGCTTGCTTTGAGGGTAACTGTGTAGTTACCGGTTTTTAAGAAAGTGTGTACCGGGTTCTGCTCAGTTGATGCACCTCCGTCGCCGAAGACCCAACTCCAGCTAGTGGCGTAATTGGAACTATCATTAAACTGGATTGTGAGAGGAGGATTACCGTTAGTAGCATTCATGCTGAAATTTGCTTTGGGAAGTAACTTTGCCAAAATTAAAGTGGTGGATGAGCTGCTACCGTTTTCGTTGATTGCTTCAAGAGTAACTGTATAGTTACCAGCTTGTAAGTAAGTGTATACCGGGTTCTGCTCAGTTGAAGTATCGCCGTTCCCAAAAACCCAGTTCCAGTTAGTTGCATATTTGGAAGTATCGTTGAACTGGACGGATAAGGGAGCATTACCGAGGCTTATATTCGTACGGAAACTGGCTTCAGGAAGTTGTTTTGCCAAAATTGTAGTGGTAGATGAACTGCTACCGTTTTCGTTGCTCGCTTTAAGGGTAACATTATAGGTTCCGGCTTTAGAGTAATTGTGTACCGGGTTCTGTTCAGTTGAAGTTCCACCGTCGCCGAAAGTCCAACTCCAGCCAGTTGCGTATTTAGAAGTATCGTTGAACTGGACGATTAGAGGAGCATTACCGAAGCTTATATTCGTACGGAAACTGGCTTCAGGAAG
>JAUPKV010000142.1 GCA_030837265.1 Methanobacteriota archaeon | reverse complement strand
GCAAATACATTCTTACCTTAATTTGTGACATCCCCCAAAATAATTGGTATTTTTTAAATTTTACTCTAATGATATTGTTTTTTGTGAAAATGCTTTTTCTCCGATCGTCAATAATATGTTTTCAATATTGAAACTACCTAATAGTAATTAGAAATCTATATATATCAGCTATAGGTAATAGGTTACTGTTCTCCTTTGATATAAAGATTTGTTATGTATGATGTACATATCAATCACAAGTATATAAGATAAAAAGTAAATGAAACAGAGGTTAGGAACTTGGGCATCGAATGTGAAACAAAATTTCAGAGTCTACATGATGAAATAGCGAGGATAAATGAAGAGATCGGAGAGTTAAAAAATGAGATCCGGAGGAATAAGATAAACAGCTGGTCTATGACTAAGGGGAAGAGAATTGTGACGAAAGCAAAAAGAAAGTAATAGAGCAAAAAGAAAGTAATAAAGCAAAAAAAGGTCATCGCACGCATTTTTATCACTTGATGCAGAGTGTCACGAAGATTCCGTCTTCCTATTACGGGAGGAAATGTCTCCCATCAATTTTCTTAACTTTTTTCAGAGCTGATGATATTGCATAACCCATATCATTAAGCTTCCATGGGTAGGAGAGAAGAAAATTTATTGCCTTTTAATGTTTAAAACATAGTTTTAAGTAAAACTTCCACAGAATCGAGCATTAGAAATTTTATTCAGAGCACAAGAACTGATATCGAATCCACTGACTCCTGTTCAGGCCAAGGTTTTCTGATTTGTAATCCTCATGCTCCGATTCCAAAAACCGACAGAAGGAATGAGGTTCGCCTGGCTCTGACAGTCTACTTTCAATTTAAGGCAAATTCTGCCCGCGTGTCCTCTAAAGGTGAAAGCATTGAAAGCTAAAACAAAAGTATGGTTTACGGAAAATGGAAAAACTGTGATGGGTGCCGGAAAGGCAGAGTTACTGAGAACCATCGATGAAGAACATTCACTTCTGAAAGCCTCTAACAAACTCGGGATCTCATACAAACATGCCTGGACAATGCTTAAAAAAATGAATGAAGCTCTCGACAAACCCGCAACTACAACAGCACGCGGGGGGAAAGATCAGGGGACCTTTTTGACTGATTTGGGAAGAAAATTACTAGCTGAGTATGAGACAAGCAAACAGGTTATTAATGAAACAATTGCGGATGAAACCACCTGGGAAAACATAAGCTTCAAGTTATCAGCCAGGAACAAGCTGCCGGGGAAGGTGCTTGAAGTAGAGAAAGACGGGCTTGTCTCTAAAATCAAAATCGAACTCGAACCCTCAATTATAACATCGATCGTTACGGAAGAGGCGGTGAATAATCTGGATATAAAACCCGGAGATAGGATTTATGCAGTCATTAAATCAACCGAGGTAATGGTTGCAAAAACTGTCAGTAAAAAGGGAAGTGAAGATCCGGCATGAAATATTTAATTTGAGGTACACAAACATCTTCAGGAAAAAAAAGGTTTTTTATATGAAAATAAAAGTTAAATCTAACATGAACATCTACTTTTTCTTTCTTTGATTTTCATAAAAAGCTGTTTTAATGTATCTTCATTGCTTCTTGTGAACTTAAACGGAGATGGCATATAGGAGTTAAAGTGAACAACTAGATCATCAAGCCTATAAAAGGTACCTTCGCACTCTATGGCATCAATAACAGATGGAAACACAACATCGGAAACAATTGTTGTTAAGCTGGGAGCAAGATCTAAACAGACAAGTGGAATTTCAGCAAGATAAGCTGAACAATCCGCAGGAATTAGGTTTAAAAGATCCGCACACATAACAAAAGCAGCATCTACATCTTTTTCACGAAGAACATCTACTGCTGTGAATTCTCCAGGATTATAGCGAGGATATCCACGCATAAAATCAAGTCCGAAAGGATATCCATACATATAGGAAGCAACATGGTTAAAGCCGGCGACGTTACAGGAACCACGTAGAATTCCAAGAGTGAATTTTGAGTAATTGTTAAGTTCCTTTACAAAATTAGATATAATTTCGATGTTCCTATGTTTCCCAGGTGAAGAAGAAAGTCCTGAACTTATTGAAATGGAGCCAAAATTACAATTTTTCATAATAATCAGTAATTCTTTCATTACATTGATCGAAACACCTGTGATTTCTTCTACTGATTGATGAGGATTTTTTCCATGGAGTATAGTAAGAAGCGCACTAATGAGTTCGTAGTCTGAATTTGGTTTGAGTTGTATATGTATATCAGAAACTTTAGCAGTAAGAGTTTTTCTCGGATCTACAGTAACAACAGATCTATCAAAACGTCCACTTCCAGTCCAATATCCCCTGGGGAAAATTCCGTACCTGGACATCTGTCGTGGCATAGATTCAAGAGGGTTTGTGCCCCAATAAATTACAAGATCTCCACGGTTCTTTTTTTGTCCTTCTGTTGCACCCAGTCTTCCCGCTTCCTGGGTTCCTATCACTGCTGACCCATTGCCAAATGTAGTATTGGAATCAACGATTGCACCCAGATATTCCCCAATCATGAGTCCGACTTCGTATGCTTCGCATGAAGTCTCGCTGCCCAGGAAAAGAAGAGGACGCTTTGCAGTAACAAGGATCTCAGCAGCTTTTTCAAGAGCTTCATCCCAGGCTGCAGGTATTAATTTCCCTTCTTTATTTAAAAGGGGCTGTATAAATCTTTGGGAATTTGTTAATACTTTAAACTGTGCATTCCCAATTTTGCATATATTTTTGGCTTCAATTACTCCATCCCCAGGTTCAACCTGTATATCATCACAAGCGGCTCCACAAACCGGACAGACTATATTTTTAATAAACGTAGTCATACCTCCGTGACACAAATTTTCAACGATATATTTTCAGCACATCTTGCAAAAAAGATAGACAAGATAGACAAAAGAGTGTTCTCTTGCATTTTGATTACCTCTTAACATTGATCAGTGCATTGCACTGTAGTTCATTTATGCTAATGAAAAGTGCAATGCAGTTCCACAGCACTCTATAGTTTTATGAACTAGTACTCCAATGTCAACAGGTTTTCAGGAATACGCCTTTTTCCTGTAGATAGAAGACGGGTGGGGAATCAAAGAGAATCTATGACTTTCCAGAAACCAATAGATAAAAACCGTGTTCATATTACGTGAAATAATGTATTGGCATAAACAGTGAAACTATACAACTGTTTACATCCGAACTAAACTCAGTTATCTATATATAACTATCGGAGCTTCATTTTTTAATTCGATAATTATATATAAAAATAGATCTTCCCTTTAAGTATAGAATCTTAAAATTACGGGCTCATATAAAAAATTCAACTTTGAACCAGGATTTTGAGAGATGTATTTAATATATGAGCCTATAATATTAGTTGTTAAAGATGATTAAATATTTTTCTTTTTTGTCACAATTGTTATATATTTGACATCGTCTCTTTTTTATGGAATTTGTTATGTAATTCGTTTATATGTTTATGTTATTCGTTTATATGTTTATGTTATTCGTTTATATGTTTATGTTATTCGTT
>JAUPKV010000141.1 GCA_030837265.1 Methanobacteriota archaeon | reverse complement strand
CTGGATATTGATCTGTCACTGAGTTTGATCGCAACAGTTTCAATCCTATCCTTCCTGCTTGGAGCCCTACCGCTGACTCCCGGCGGCCTTGGGATAATCGAAGGAGGGCTGATATCTCTGCTCCTGTATTTTGGGCTCCCCCTTGGACCCGCAGGCAGCTTCGTTTTATTAGAGCGTTTTATTTCCTATGGGGTAAGCAGCATTGTAGGTTTTCTGTACCTTTCTTATTACGGAGGATTTAAGATCTGGGAAAAAGCAAAAAAAGAAAGAAACACAAATCAATAAAAATATTTGTAGATTTATAGATATATAGAATTAGGTGGTGTCCCTGAATTATAGATCAATTCCGAAAAAGCGAGTACATCCCATATATTTGATGAATATATCGAGAGGTTCTAACGCTTTCGGTTTTCAATGATTCAAGCACACGACCAGGAATTGAAATCATGAATATGTTAAAAAAGTACAAGTTGATACTTTAATCGATGTGTTCTTGGTGAAATCAAATTGCGGCCGGCCACCCTACCTTAAAATGTAGGGTATGCTTCGGGCCGTCCGCCGATTTATGGGGAAGTTAGAAATCACTTAGATTCAATTGTCTAGATTTCTTTTTTCTACTCGATCTAATCTCTTTTTTTGGTTTCCCTTGGGATTCGTTAATATAATGCCTGATTGTGTCAGCAGTTACATTTCCAATTGATCTATAGAACTTGCCACTTGACCATAGACTTCCACCCCAGTATTTTTCCCTTAATTCAGGATGAAGCTTGAACAACCTGTAAGAACTTCCTCCTTTTAGGTGTTGAATTACCTTGGATAGTGAGATACTTGGATGGAATTCAAGAAACAAGTGCACATGATCTTCTACTACTTCCATGGCATTGAATTTGATATCCTTTCTCAGCACAAATGTTTTTGAAGATTGATTCGCAATCCTTTTTAACTCTCTTGTTGTAGAATATTTTGAGTCTGTACTTAGGTGCCAATACGATGTGGTAGGTTATTTGACCATAGCCATGGCTAAAACTACGCAGTTCCAATGCTTATCACATCCTAGCCATAGGTGGCTGCAACCGCCTGTGGCTATGGTGTCAAAAAAACATTATATTGAAAAAAGTTACGATTTTCGATTTTTAAGGTTCATGTAGAAAAACCTGCGAGGGTTCACTTCATCCCAGACTTAAAAGTCTGGGCATTCGTGACCCTCCGCGCTCCCATAGTAGTAAATTTTATAAACAAGTTATTTGGAATACCTGCCTAAATCTGGATGTTATCTGAGAAATATTCTGCTTTTTATATTCTTTGGTGTGAAACTAAAATTTTGCTTCAATATTATAATTTTTTGCAACATAACCCCATATTATGATTTTTTGTAACAGAACCGGATCTACAGTATCAGAAATGGGAGCAACGTTATTGATAAAAAATCGGAATTTTTCATAAGATATTTCAATTTAATATCAAGTATATGTAATTATTATAACATGTAAATATAAAATGCAATAAGTTATGAAAAATAATAAAATATATGTATATAATATAAGTTAGGTAATCTAATAGTCGTCTTTTAATTATTACATAAAATTGTGTATATTTAATATAACAAAGGTTTTATCATTTGATTCATATTTTTATTTTTATTGTAACATTGTTATAAATACATGTTAAATGTTTATTTTAGCCATTGATATTTTGAGAATGTCTCTTTAGTCTGAATTTAGAATAATTCGAACTATGGAACAACCAATCATAATTAATACTGATTTCTTAACAATCTTTCGTTTTAAGTTATATTGTTTGGATACTTATTCACATTGTACCTCTTCGAGAGGTACCTCTTCGAGAGGGTGGATCAAAATGAGTGAATGGTCGATAAGGAAAATCAATACATTACTCGGAAATCATTGTTTCTGTTTTTTGGGTTGTGTTATAGCTCACATTCCGACCCCCTGCCAATATGGGATAACAAGCTCTTGATATTGGAAAATTCTTCAATGAAAATACACGGAAATTGTACTTTTGTGACTTGATTTTATACAAAAGTATCAAAAATCGGAATGTGAGTTATAGGAAAAGAAACCATGAATTTTTCGGGTTTGTTGTATTGTAAGCATTTTACTCACATTTGATTAGATCTCAATTGTGTGATTCAATAAAACGATTAAGAGAAAAACCCATTAACTTTTAATCGTCCATTCCATTTTGCTCTTTATTCAACCCCGATAATTCAAATGATAGACATTTACCTCCGAGCATAAAGTCTGTCGAGCTGCAGGCGTCCACCTCTCCTGCAACTCACAAGTTATACTTTTGACACATAATGTGGTTCCGTTGCAAAAAATCAGAACATTTTACAAAATCGTTGAAAACCTTCACAATAAGGCAATTAAAGTGATCAAATTTGGGGTAAAATAACATTTAAAGGAAATGATAATAGCCTCAAAGTACAGAAAAATTATTTTTGCAACGGAACCCCTTTTCGAGGGTACCTGCAAAAAAGACCTGATTGGACTGAATTCACTGTAATTTACAACACTCTATAAATATTTCAGAGGCTGGTATGACACTTACTGAAATAATAGATACACTTAAATCTAATTTTAATCTCTCAAAAGTTACTATTGCATTCGAAAAAACAATGAGTTTCTATAATGAATCAGATAATGCTTCAAAAGAAAATGATATAGGAAAGGGGCTAGAAAACAATCCATACAGCGATTCTGTTGGTGATTCTGTTAAAAGTTTTAGCACAGTAAAGATATCTCAAAATGGGGTCAGTCCATTTATAAAACTGGAAAATGTCTGGAAAATATACAAAATGGGTGATACTGAGTTTGCTGCACTTGCCGGTATAAACTTAGAAATCAATGAAGGAGAATTCCTTGTGATTCTAGGTCCGAGTGGAAGTGGGAAAAGTACACTTATGAACCTCATTGGTTGTCTTGATTTACCTTCCAAAGGTACTATTTATCTTGACTCAAAAAATATAGCTAATCTTGCCGAATCGGAGCTTGCCAGAATTCGCGGTGAGATGATAGGTTTTATTTTTCAGAGTTTCAATCTCATTCCTACGTTAAATACTGAAGAAAACGTAATGCTGCCTATGGAATTTCAAGAAGTTAACATGAATGAAGGGCGCAAACGCGCTGAATATTTACTCAGAATTGTGGGTCTTTCCGACAAAATACAAAATCTACCGTCTCAATTATCTGGTGGACAAATGCAAAGGGTGGCTATAGCCCGCTCACTTGCAGTTAATCCACCGATTATTCTGGCAGATGAACCCACCGGAAATCTTGACAGCAAAACTGGTTACTACATATTGAATTTTTTAAATGATCTACATAAGAAAGAGAATAAAACGATTATTATAGTGACGCATGACGTAGAAATTGTAAAACTCGCCACGAGAGTTGTACACATTAAAGACGGTCAGATTGAAAGTATAGAATCATGCACTAAAGACAATCCGTGCGAGTTGAGGGAGTAATATGTTGCAGAGACGTTTATCCATTCCATTATTTTTGTTATTATTCTCTATGCTAACTATATGCACAACCTGTAATACTGCACTAGGCGCTAATGTTGTAACAGGTTTAATAGGCTCATCAGCTTTACAGGTAAACTTAACTAATCAAAATCCAGACCCAGCGCATCCAGGCGAACCCGTTGAGCTTACTGTCAGTGTACAAAATGTAGGAATAAATAATCTCAAAGATATTTTTGATTGCTTTAGGAGCCATCTATAGACCGAGAACCACTTCGTCTGTTTGCCATTCCGCGCTTCTACCGGAATAGCCGGAT
>JAUPKV010000140.1 GCA_030837265.1 Methanobacteriota archaeon | reverse complement strand
TTTCCTGTTAAATTATTCATTTCATTTTTCAGGTTCCCGATTTTTTCCTGTGCACATGAACTGCCAGCCTGTACCGGGCACTGAGGACACATGCATCTCTCGATATTCGAGATAGAATACGGAACTACATCTTCTGCTGTTGTACTTATTTCAGTCATTTTATTCTCCCCAAATAGTATTACGTAGAAAGTGTTAATTCTGTATTTTGAGGTTTGAGAATAAAAAACTTTTCCGTTTTTACAAAAAACCATACTCAATGTTGCTAAACTATGTTCCAATTATCTATAAAAAAATAGAGAGTTGTGTTCCAAATCAAATTTTAATTTGGAGCACCATAATCCTGTCGATGGGACTGTGTTCTATTTTGTTGAACAATACCACTACGTGGAATGAAAATATTCATTTCAGTATTTGAATATACTTTACTAAGATTTGCAGTATTGTTATCAAGCTTAAGCACGTTTTCAGGCATATTCTGATATAAATAATTCGGTGTTTCTTTGAGTGTAGATTCCTCAGTACCGAAATATAAGCCACTTCTGAGGAATTCTTGTGTTCTGAGTACTATATAGCCATTATATTGTGAGAGTCTACTTACATCGCCTATCCTGAAATTGTGATATGGCGAGATTGGCATATCCGTGTCTGCAGAGGTCTGAGGCATTAATGGGAGATAAAAGAATCTTGATGAGTAATAATCGGTATAAATGGAGGAGTTAACGGGAGCATGGTAGAGAATATGTTCAAAGCCATTTAATTCCTTGGAAGTGAAATATTCGTGTTTTGCATCTTTACCCAGTAAATCAGAATCGCCTATACTATATATAGAGGCACAAAGGACAAATATTGAGAATAGTAAGACGATAAATAAAAATGAGTAATTTCTCATCTTGAGATATTTTGATACATAATTCCAGAATACATAAATCCCATATCCCATCGCAAAAGCCATAAAAGGACTTACAAGAAGTATAAATCGGTCGAATCTTAAAAGGACATTTAGCTGATAGATAGTGTTGAGCGGATTAGGGACATAGAGTATTAAGGTCAGGAAGGAGAATAAACCTAACACAGAAGCATAGTTTTTTCTATAATTTCTCAGGAGAAAACCTATTCCAATTAAAGCAAAAAATAAAAAAATAGACCTATCCATCAGTCCCATTAAACTAGTCGTACTTTGCTGAACTACTTCTGCGCCCCCGGCGGTTAAAACCATGGAATCCCATAACTGACTCTGTAAACGGGGACTAAGGCCTCTTTGAACAAACAAATATGCCACAAAAAACCAGTATCCAACAAAAGCAACATTCAAAAATATAAAGAAAGGCTTGCTAATATAGCTACGGCCTCCAATTATATATTCCGAAGCAAATAGCACAATCAACAGTAAAACTATCTGAGGTAAAGAGACATTATGAACCAGAGTTAAAAATATAGCAACGATCACTGAAAGAATTTTAAAAGAAATTTTGTCCTGCTTGAAATTAACGCTATAAATCAAATACAATAACAAGATGAAGGCAATAAACGCCATCGTGCGGGTAATTACGTTTACTCCGTAATACAGTACAACATAACTCACTGAATATAGCACGCACGAAAGCAAGGAAATCTGCCTGTTGTTAGTTATATAATTTAAGAGATAGTAAATAAATATTGAAGTGATTGCATAAATTGGTGCAGTTACTATAAATAATGCGGTTTTTGCATTGATATTCAGGAGTTCGGAAGCTTCCGCAATAAATATATGATATAAGGGAAAGAATGCATAATCACTTAGAGAAGGAGAAATTATGTGGCCGTAAAAAGCCGTAAATTGTGAAAAAAAAGTATGAGAGAGTAAATCCGTAGTTCCTACATACAAATCATAATTTAGTGTAACGCTATAAATCAGGTTAATCATTGTTAAAAAAGTCTCTAAAAGAATAATTGACGGGTTGACGTTTTTAGAGAATATTTGCATGAAAATAGATAAGTACATCAGCAGAATAAAGATGAAATAGTATCCGGGTCTGTTTCCCAAAGATAAAAGTAATGTTGCCAGAGAACCAATATAGAATATCCCAAATAAATACGTAAGTGACTTCATGTTTATTGACTGAAATACATCTATATCATGCAGACTCACATTCTTTCTGTATATAAACAAAATAAATAGGCAGGCAAGTACTGCGGGAACTCCTGTAAACACTCCCCTAAGTGCGTAACCAAATTTCCCGACAGCGTACATCCAAATAAACGTAAAAGCTACTGCGAGAATAATAGCTATCGGAAATAAAAAAGAAATTAATCTCATTAAACGACTACTATCCAATTTAACTTCAGTGTCTTTTTTTAATTCAAACATACTATCTCCATAAACTAATAAATAAGTTTAAAATTTGGATAAACAAATTATCCAAATTTTATGTCCGAGAACCAATGTATTAAAGTCAATACGGTATTTATTAAGAATTTTTTGCTCCAAAAGCACTAAATACCGACGAGATTAGGATTTAGCGCGAGATAGGGAACTTGCAAAACTATACAAGAATCCTAGCCCATAAGTGATGTGTTGCACAGGAATAACGAACAGGGCAAAAAGTCCATATTTTGATCTCATCTTATAAGTAACCTGGATTGAAGTTATTAGAACCAGGATGAAATATATTATCATCAGTGCAAGAAGAAGCACTATAGGAATAAAAAACTTAATCGAAGAAATAAGTAATACTATTGCAAAAATAATAGCGATTGAAGGCAAAAAGGCATACCAGCGGACGAATTCACCATGCTTTTTGAAAAGTTCCGCCATCCACATACCATATTTAAACATTCTCACAGAAAAAGATTGAAAAGTCCCTCTCCTGTGATGTAGAACCTGTGCCTCAGGGATATACAAAAATTTGCTACCTGCTTTACTTATTCTATAATTCAGGTCTCCATCCTGACCTATTAAAAATCTCTCATCAAAACATCCGATTTCCATAATTGCGTTTTTTTTGTACATTGCATTGCAGTTCGGAAGAGAGCTTACATAATGTTTTTTTGTGGAATTTTTAGATTGAGCCGAGCCCCCAGAACCCAAAAAGGTTTCCTGGGAATATCCTACAACCCTGCCAAATACAGGGTCAGTATCGAATATAAGATTAGGGCCTCCAACACACACCACATTATCAGGGGCGTTTTGCATTTCATGGACAAGAATCTTCAACCATTGAGGGTCAACCTTACAGTCTCCGTCAGTGAATGCGACGAGATCACCTCTGGAATTTTGCAAGCCCAGATTTCTTGCCGCAGCAACATTCTTTCTTTTATTGAGAAAAAACCTGACAGGATATTTCTGCACAATATCTTTGGTTTTATCAGTGGACATTCCATCGACGATAATTATCTCATATGAGTCCTTAGGGTAGTCGAGGCTGAGAAGAGACTCAATACATTCCTCAATATATCTTTCCTCATTGCGAATACCTACTACCACGGAAATAAAAGGGTATTCCATATAAATTAACCCCATTGAATATTATTGTTTTCGAACATGCTCGTTTAGAACCATCATCCTTGATACGGCATGTAATATTATCCCAGTAAATACCATGAAGGTTCCAATAATTGTCAGCATAGCCATAAGGAGTGTAGGCCCGAATCGCAGGTATCCTCCAAGATAATAATCCTGTAAAAACTTTATTCCCATAAGAACGCCTATTGAAGCCATAACCATGCCTGGGATAGTAAAGTAATATAGGGGCCGTCTGTACTCCATATCTTTCAGAATTCGGAAAAGCACTTTAGGTCCATGTATAAAAGGATTCTCACTTGAACAATTTTCAAGGTCATACCTGCAGTGGATTTCAACTTCAGTAAATTTTAGTTTATGATCTTTCGCTTGAATGAGTATTTCAGAACCGGCAGACATATCGGTGCCGTTTAAATTAATGTTCTCAATGGCTTTTCTCCCATAAGCTCGATAACCACTCTGGGAATCAGTGACATTGAGACCTCCTGCGATATAAGTTGCAATATCAAGCACTTTCATTCCAAACTTACGGTAAATTGGGACATTTTTTCCGTTACCGTTGACAAATCTTGAGCCGATTACGAGATCAAATCCATCTTTCAGAGGCTCAAGAAGCTTTGGGATCTCGGAAGGGTCGTGCTGGCCATCAGAGTCGATTATGACCATGGCATCTGCATCAAGTTGACGTGCAGTCTCAAAACAGTTCTTAAGAGCTGCACCATATCCTTTATTGATCTCGTGACGGACAACATAGGCGCCCAGGGATTCGGCAATATCAACAGTGTTATCCGTGCTTCCGTCATCCACAACCACTACCTTGTCTACATATTTTTTGCAGCCCTTAATCACTTCTGCAATGGCATGGGCTTCATTATAGGCAGGCATGGCTGCGATTCTAAAGGTCATGTGATCATCTACCTCTCTTACAATGAGACTCACAAGTCTCCATATGGGGGCCTTCTATAAATGAGCCGTTAAAAAATTTACATCGAAACAATATATTTTTCAGAGTCGTCGCTCCATGATTTTTACAGAGTTTAATGGGCATTCTTTAGCTGTATTGCAGGCCTCGGCTAGGGGGGTTTTCGTACTCTTATTAGCAAAAAGGACGAATAATGATGCTCTATAACTTGGTCACGGCATTCTACTACAAGATCTGTATCTGTTTTAATAGACGAGCTATATAAGCATTTAGACATAAAAAATAATTATTAAGTTACACTGATGATGAAAAATTTTTTATTTAGGCCTAATGAAGTCTGTTTAGCTAGATAAAAATCTAAATGCTTTTATTTGTCATCTTAAGAAGGAAATGGCGATGAAATAAATTGCAATGACATAAAAGCTGAAAACATTTTCCTTCACCATAAAAATAAGTTCTAATTCGAGAAATTTACTTTATTCAAAAAAAAAGAAAGAAAATGCTTTTAATGTCGAAAACTCTCTTCTGGAATAAAAAAAAGAAAGGTATTTGATGTAGCAGGCAGGAAATGGGATAAAAAATATAAAATTACATACAAGTAATCGTATAACTAAAGACTGAATGATAAAAATAATTTGATAAGAGGCACTTTTAATTAACGAGTGTTCAAAAGTTAAGTTTCAAACGTCTTTCATGGATAGACATCAAAGCCAAGTTCAAAAGATGAACTGTGAAGCTAGAAAAACACTAAAACCGTTTTATTAGGAGTAATAATAAATGGCCGGAAACCAGAAGTTTCCATCTGACCTTCTATTCGTAACAGGTCTTGTAATTCTTACAGACATTTTCGTTCTCATTCCTTTATTGAATGAAAGTCTCATACGCACCGTACTTAGTTTATCCCTGGTAATTTTCCTTCCGGGATATGCCCTTATAGCCATGCTTTTTCCAGATAAAACTGGATTGGAGAGTATGGAGAGAATTGCTCTTTCTATCGGATTGAGCGTTGTGATCGTATCTTTAATAGGGCTTGGACTTAATTTTACTTCTTGGGGAATAAAGGAAGTCCCCCTTCTTACAAGCCTTTCTATATTTACCCTGCTCTTTTCCGGGCTTGCTTATCTCAGCAGGAGAAGGTTGACAGAAGATAATAAATTTGAAATCTCTTTAAGAGATTCAGCTTTTAATTTGATTAAAGGGACTGTTGGGAAACCTGAATCAAAAACGGAGGGTATTTTAAGGATATTTTTAGTCATTTCTTTCCTTGTCTTGATCGGAACTTTCGGTTACGTTACTTTCGTGCCCCATACGAGTGAGCCATTTACGGCATTCTACGTTCTCGGATCCCAAAAAATGGCTGAAAACTATACTACCGAATACGTAAGTGGAGAAAGCGGAACCTACATAATTGGGATAAGAAACAATGAGTACAGAACAATGAACTACAAAATGGAAGTAAGGCTCGAGAACCAATCCCTTCCTCTTCCGGTGAACCTGCAAAATATAAGGCTCGAACATAACACTACACTTGAAGAGCCTCTTGTGATAACTCCTTCCATTGAGGGAAAGAGCTTGAAGCTTGAATTCCTGCTTTTTAATGATACTGAAAAGAATATTCCCTATCAAGACCTACGCCTTTGGATAAATGTAACAAATGCTACAAAAACAAACATTTCAAATACTAATATTAATAAGGCAAATGTTGTAAAGGGGGTTTGAGAGTGGAAACATCAGAGAATTTTGGCAAAAAAATAAATGAGATTAAAAACGAATGGCTTTACCTGGTAATACCGGCTTTAGCTATTGCCTTTGCAGAGTTGCAGTTGTATTTAGGACAACAAATAGGATCAATGATAGTACATGTAGTAATTCTGATTGGGCTTTCCCTATCTGCAATGTTTATAAAGAATGAGGAAATCCAGAAGATCTACCAGGCACTGATTCTTTTGCCGATAATGCGACTGGTAAACCTTTCGATTCCGGTTTTCTATGAGACGACACTTTATTCCCTTGTTTTCATTTACAGCCTCCTTGCAGTACCTGCAATCATTGCGGCTACACAACAGGGATTTACTCGCTCGCAGCTAGGAATAACTTTCAAGAAACTATGGCTCTATATTCCGCTCTCAGTATTGCTTGGCCTTTTGCTAGCAGAAGGAGAATATCAGATAATCAGGACTAATTCTCTGATTCCGGATCTTTCTATTATTAACCTTCTGACCCTCAGCGTAATTATGATCTTTTTAGTCGGCGTTGTAGAGGAAATAATTTTCAGATCAGTCCTCCAGAACCGGCTGCAGATGGTGTTCGGTAACTTTAGTGGGCTTATATTCACAAGCATTTTGTTCGGATTTATGCATTCGGCATATGGAAACATATCCGAAATCCTTTATGCAACTTTTGTAGGCTTCTTTATAGGATTCCTATTTTACCGAACAAGAAGCCTTCCACTAGCTGCACTGATCCATGGCTTTATAAATATCTTTCTTTTTGGGGTTATTCCCCTACTCATCTAATTCTTTGCCCCACTCTCGGTTCCTGAATAAAAACGACATAAACAAAAGAAAAAAATCAGCTGCTGAGAGGTGTAGTCCGAGAATAATGTTCCTGACTATTTCCTAGCAGGGAAAAAATAAAACTCTTTTTCTTTTTTTAAGAATATTATTTTTAAGAAAATAAATAAGTCCTCTTGAGGGAGCGCAGCGACCGAAAAGGACACCGTGCTCCCGAAGCGGAACTCGGGAGTTAAAAAAGCATGACAAACTTGAAAATAATTGCTGCACCAAAGGAAAATAGCAGTGGGATAATTCCCATATTCAATAAATCCTTGACAGTATCGTTCCAGCGCTTTGACACCGGAAGGATGTCTCTGAGTAGAAGTAACAAAAGCAAAGCGACCGTAGCCACTATTGAACCATCAGGGACACCTGTTATGGTTGTCATTGATAGCACACCTGGAAAGATTGAACTTGAAGAGATTAAACATGAAAGCGTATACATAACTCCTTAAATTGATTCACTGATTTGAGAGACAAATGTGTATATGATATAAAAATCCTCTCATATTATTGACAATTCGGAGAGAAGATATTAACCAAAATTAAGGAAAGCAAGAAACAGAATGGCTTCAACTACTTATTTTTAACCAACGCAAATCAAAAAAGCAGTACTAAGGTTCGAAACCGGATACTTCATAAGTTACAAATTTCTTATATAATTTGGAACTATTAAATACTATTGAAGTAAAAATAGAATTTTATACTGTTCTATCTGAATGGATGAGAATTGTTCCAAATGTCAAATTTTATCGCAAAATAGAGATTAAGCGAACGATAGGGAAATGAACCAAATAATTTAAATAATTATAAAGTGTATTCAGCTAAAAATTAAGACAGTTTCAAAAGTCAATGGGAGTGAGTATTGGAATAAAATTGAAATTATCTCCGGGGTTTGACCCGAGAATATAGATTTGCGTGATCATCCGGAACGTAAAAATGTAAAGCTAAACGAAAGAATGACTAAAGTTTTATTTTAAAGTAAACCTGAACAGTTGAATAGAAACGAAATTGGGGGAGTATGAACTCGACTGAATTTAAAATTCATAATTCTTCTAAGGTCTACGGAAACTCTGTAATAGGGAAAGATACAGTAATACTTGAAAATGTAATTCTTGGATACCCTGAGCACAGGATCCTTATGGAAATTTTGAGACAAAATCTGGAAATCGATGATTTTGATTTTCCGGGCTGCATCATAGGGCCTAACTCAATTGTAAGGGCCGGATCAACTATATTTTCCAATGTAAAGACCGGAAAAAACTTCAAAACAGGGCATCATGTGATGATCAGGGAAAACACGGAAATCGGTGACAATGTCCTGATCGGAACCAATGTTATCATAGACGGGCATGTGAAGATAGGAGATAATGTCAGTATTCAAGGCAATGTCTATATTCCAACAAATGTTGTAATTGAAGACAATGTTTTTATCGGCCCTTGTGCTGTTTTGGCTAATGATAAGTATCCAATTCGGAAAAAGTACGAATTGAAAGGTCCTGTTTTGAGAAAAGGTGCATCCATAGGTGCAAATGCTACTCTGCTTCCGGAAGTAGAGATCGGAGAAGGGGCAATGGTTGCCGGAGGAGCGCTTGTAACGAAAAGTGTACCTGCCTGGAAGCTTGCTATTGGCGTGCCTGCCATCATACGGGAACTTCCAAAGGATTTAAAAGAGTTGAATAGAATATAATCTATTAAAAAATCAAAATTAAGTGATATAATATCTCTACTAAGTTTTTAAAGAGGTCTGAAAATGATTCCAATTGCCAAGCCCCTGCTGGGCAAGGAAGAGATTGATGCAGTTACAGAGGTCCTGGATTCAGGTATGATTGCTCAAGGCCCGAAAGTGGAAGAATTCGAACTTGCTTTTTCCGAATACACTGGCAGTGAATATTCAGCAGCTGTAAACTCTGGTACCGCAGCGCTGCATATAGCACTTCTTGCTCATGGGATAGGAAAGGAAGATGAAGTAATTACGACCCCTTTCAGTTTTGTTGCTACTGCAAACAGCATTCTGTATACCGGGGCAAAACCTGTATTTGCAGACATCGAGCCAGAAACTTTTAACATAGATCCGGAAAAGATCAAGGAAAGAATTACTTCAAAAACCAGAGCTATTATGCCGGTCCACTTGTACGGACATCCTGCAGATATGAAAGCCATTATGGAAATTGCAGAAGATAATAAACTTATTGTGATTGAGGATGCCTGTCAATCTCACGGCGCCGAATGCCTTGGAAAAAAGGTGGGAAGTTTTGGAACTGGAGCATTTAGCTTTTACCCGACAAAGAATATGACTACAGGTGAAGGCGGAATGCTTACTACAGACGATAAAGAGATTGCAGAGAAGGCAAAGATGATTCGAGCACACGGCTCAAAGATCCGCTACCTGCATGAAATGCTGGGTTTCAATTTGCGAATGACGGATATTGCAGCTGCAATCGGGCTTGTACAACTTGGAAAATTGGATAAATTTACAAAAGCCAGGCAGGGAAATGCAGAAATGCTTTCAGCGAGGCTTAAAGGCATACCCGGACTTGTACCAGCAATTACGAAAGCTGGTTGTACCCATGTTTTCCACCAATATACAGTTAGGGCTAAAAAAAGAGATCAACTCGCAGCTTTTCTTAAAGATAAAGACATAGGAACCGGAGTCCACTATCCTACACCTATTCACAAGCAACCTTATTATATAGATCTTGGGTACAGAGACTCTCTGCCGGTTTCAGAAACAGCAGTAGAAGAGGTCCTTTCTCTCCCCGTACATCCTGCACTATCCGGAACTGATATACAAAAGATCGTCGAAGCAACAAGAGAATTTTATTTAAAATTTTAATTCGTTTCCAGCTATTGATTTTTAAAAAAGGAAGTGAGACCTTTGATCAGAGTAGGAGTTATAGGCACAGGTGCTATGGGACAGAACCACGTAAGAATTTACAGTGAAATGGAGGGCGTGGAGCTTGCCGGAATTTCTGATGTAGACCAGAAACGTGTTGAAGCCATGGCTGCACAGTTCAGAACAAAACCATTTACAGATTATAAGAAAATGCTAGCTGAGGGACTTGATGCGGTAAGTGTAGTTGTCCCCACAAAAATGCATACTCAGGTCGTACTTGACGCCCTTGAAAAGGGAGCACATATACTTGTGGAAAAACCGATTGCAGATACTGCAGAGAATGCCGAGTTAATGATAGGAGCTGCAAAAAAGGCGGGAAAAATATTAATGGTGGGTCACATCGAGCGTTTTAACCCTGCAGTCATAAAACTCAAAGAAATCATAGATTCCGGCACTCTGGGAAAGATAGTTTCGATTTCTACCAAAAGAGTAGGTCCTTACAATCCGAGGATAAGGGACGTAGGTGTAATCCTGGACATAGGGGTTCACGATATCGATGTAATCTCATATCTTTACGGTAAGAAAATAAGCAGCGTGTATGCAATTGCAGGTGCAGACATACATTCATTTGAAGACCATGCCTCAATCATCCTGCGCATGGATCATAATTTTGCAGGAGTTGTGGAAACAAACTGGCTGACCCCCCACAAAGTAAGACAACTGACAGCAATCGGACTTAAAGGTGTTGCCTATCTGGACTACATCAATCAGACTGTGCAGCTGCATGATAATGAATGGATCCGAAAAGCCAAAGTTGAACCGAGTGAGCCCCTTAAGAATGAACTCAAATATTTTGTAGACTGTGTGGCTAAGGGTAAAGAACCTAAACCCTGCGGAGAGGATGGAAAACACGCCCTTGAAGTAGCAATGGCAGCTATAAGGTCTTACAATGAAGAAAGGTTAATTGAAGTAGGAAAATAACATCGGGAATAAATTTTGAGAAAGCTCAAGACTGGAAATCTTCCGGAAATGGGAATATCTAAAGGTAATTTTTAAAGTGATCTCTATGAATAAATTAGAAAAACTTCTCGAGGAACGCGGTCCGATAAAAAAAATAGGTGTCCTGGGGATGGGCTATGTAGGTATCCCTGCAGCTGTCCTGTTTGCAGATGCTCCATGTTTTGATAAAGTCTTTGGTTTTCAGCGCAACTCCAAAAGCTCAGGTTATAAAATTGATATGATTAATAGGAGAGAATGTCCTCTCAAAGGGGAGGAACCGGGGCTTGATGACCTGCTTGCCAAGGTAGTAAAGGGTGGAAAGTTCGAATGCACTCCAGATTTCTCAAAGATCTCCGAACTTGATGCAGTCACCCTTGCAATTCAGACACCTTTTGCAAATCCGAAAGATCTGGAGCCGGATTTTTCCGCACTTATTGATGCGATTAGGAATGTAGGAAGATATCTTCGGCCAGGCATGCTTGTTGTTCTCGAGTCCACAATTACACCAGGTACCACTGAAGGCATGGCAAAGAATATTCTGGAAGAGGAATCCGGTCTTAAAGCCGGGGAAGACTTTGCCCTTGCACATGCTCCTGAAAGGGTGATGGTTGGAAGGTTGTTGAAAAATATCAGGGAGCATGACCGCATCGTAGGCGGTATTAATGAGGCAAGTACCAAGCGCGCAGTTGAGCTGTATTCTCCAGTACTTACTATCGGAAAAGTAATCCCGATGAGTGCAACTGCAGCCGAGGTCACAAAAACTGCAGAGAACACTTTCCGCGATCTCCAGATTGCAGCTATTAACCAGCTTGCTCTCTATTGTGAAGCCATGGGCATAAATGTGTACGATGTCAGGACCGGAGTGGACAGTTTAAAAGGAGAAGGTATTACAAGATCAATACTCTGGCCTGGTGCAGGAGTAGGCGGCCACTGCCTTACCAAGGATACCTATCACCTGGAAAGGGGTGTCAAGATCGGGAGAGGAAAGCTGGATTATCCTGAAGGTGCAGATTCAATATACGTGCTAGCAAGAAGAATAAACGATTTCATGCCTGTTCACATGTATAACCTGACTGCTGCAGCTCTTGAAAGAATAGGAAAGAAAATTAAAGGCTCAAAGGTCGCTCTTCTCGGCTGGGCGTTTATAAAGGATTCGGACGATGCAAGGAACACTCCTTCAGAGCTGTACAGGGACCTCTGCTTAAAAGCCGGAGCTATGATTGAAGTGCATGACCCGTACGTTGAACATTATCCCGGAGTTGAGATCCTCGATGATCTGGAAAAAGTGGTTAAGGGTGCAGACGCTGTGATAATCCTTGCAGGACACAGTGCATACATGAATTTAAAGGCTGATAGGATAAAGGAGCTTACAGGGAAATCGCATACTGTTATCGTAGACGGACGAAACGTGATCGAACCTGATGAGTTTATCGATAAAGGATTCGTGTATAAGGGAATTGGAAGAGGAGACAAAAATGAACATTTGATTATCAAATGAATTAAAGAATACACCTGATTTGCTTGAGGGTATCGAAAAGGGTAATAAAACGAATGTGTATTATTATAAACATAATAGCTTTAGTTTGAGAGATTATTTCAATCTCTCATACCCTTGAAAATGATATCCTGAAAAGGCGAAAACCATGATTGAAACACTTAAACAAAACACGGAACTCTGGGACCTTTTTACTAAAAAAGAAGAATATAATTCGGCTTTTTCTGACCAGTTCGAGAGATTTCCTTATTATTTGAGTAATCAGAGAGATATTTTTGATCCTAAAGTTTCCAGATTTCTGGTAGAAAACGGCTTGCTTCCGGAGTACCCGGAAGGAAAAAAATTTGCTGTATGCCTTACGCATGATATTGACTTCGCCTATCCGGATAAATTGTACCCAATCTTTGGAACTGCTAAAGCTTTTGCTCGTGGGGATTTAACTAATGCTGTGAAGATGCCTTTTTCGAGAATAAGCAAGCAATGTAACCTATTCTGGAATTTTAGGGATATAATGGCACTGGAAGCTAAGTACAATGCAAAATCAAGCTTTTATTTTATGGCTTTACAGCCCGGGGAGGAAGACTTCAATTACAAAATTGAGGACCTTAAAGAAGAGTTAAGATTTATATCTGACAATGGTTGGGAGGTCGGTCTGCATGGAGGACATAAATCTTACAATAGCTTTGAGGACATTGTTGAAAAAAAGCAAAGGCTTGAGAAGGTTCTCGGCAAACAGGTAATCGGGTACAGGAATCATTATTTAAAATTTAAAGTACCGGATACCTGGGAATTACTGAGCAAAGCCGGATTCAAATACGATGCAACATTCGGGTATTCGGATTGTGCAGGCTTTAGAAATGGTTTATGTCATCCGTTCAGGCCATATAATCTGAATACTGAAAAGCAAATAGATATACTTGAGTTTCCTCTCGTAATAATGGATCGAACTTTGCTACGAGATTACATGCGCCTGGGTGTTGAGAAAGCCTGGGAGCTAATTAAGAGACTTATCGATAAGGTCGAGCAGTATAATGGTTTAGTGACGACCCTCTGGCACAACAATATGTTAGTTGAAGAACAGTATCGCAAAATGTATGAGAACTTACTGAAGTATGCTTCTAGTAAAAATGCCTGGATTACGAGTGGAGAAGAAGTCTTTAACTGGTGGACTGCCAACGTCGAAAAAAAGGATTAGAACCTTATTTATTCATGAACTTAGTTCTATCCTATTTAATAAACGGACTTAAATATTTTCGTATTTTTTCAAGATTTCCTCGAAAGCATCTACTACACACACTGTTTTTTCCCGTCCAAGCCCGAAAGTACTTAATTTGAAATATTTGGTAAGCCCGGATTTTATGCCATGAATATTGCGTTCTTTAAGTTCTCTGTAAAGGAAGTACCTTCCATTCTTGACCTTCTCGGAAATTTCATAGAATCGTGGCGTCTCAAAGAACATTAAATCATGTGAATGAGGTTTTTGCCCGTTCTGAATAAAGCCCATGTTTTCAAGTCTTGAAGAGAACCACCGAGCATTTTCAACTTCCAGATCCCAATTTCGGACACGTTTTACAACATCCGGGAAAGAGGCAATAAGGGTCATTACAGTTGCACCCCTAGCTGTACACCCGAGGAGTTCAATTTCCTTTACTTTACTATATTTTGATTTCCTGAACACGATTGGAGCATATTCCTCACTTACTCCAAGTACTCCTACCGGCCCTGATGCAGCCATCGATTTGTGTCCGCTGCCAACAATAAAATCAGCTCCTATTTCTTTTGCGGAAACGGGCATTCTTCCGACTGCGTATGCTCCATTCAGGAGAAGTGGCACATCATACTCATGGCAGACGGATGCTATCTTTTTCGCATCAGGCAAGTTTCCATAGCTTCCATCGGGATATGTAATTAAAGCAAGAACAGGAGGTTTCCCACTTTCTTTAATAAGCTCTTCAATTGCCCTACCATATCCTTCAGGGTCCAGTGAGTAGTCTGGGCTTCCCAAGTGCGGCACGACTTTTACATTTAACCCTGCTCTTTCGGCTGCGACATAAGATGAATAATGTGCAAGTCCGTCAAGTACAATCCAATCACCTGTCTTTCCTAAGGAATGCATTACAGCAAACTTGGACTCTCTAGCCCCATTTGTAATCCTTGCCTCGTCACAGCCAAGAAATTCAGGAAGGGCCTGATGCACGAAATCAAAGATTGGAGGCTTTTTAATCTGGTCCAGCACTCCTCCGCAGAAATCACAGACCGAATACCCGTCTCCCCATTCGACAAGAGCCTTTTTGGCAGTATCTGTCAAGGTTCCACCTGTCTGAAGCGGATCAATGTTTATACTGCCCAGGGTTTCCCGCTTAACAAATCCAAATTTCCGAAGGGACGAGTCATCAAGTACCATTTTCTCATACCTCTATGTTAAAGAAGATGTTATGCGCGTTTTTAGGATACTTAGGGTATATTTCAGGCATTTTCCGCCTTGTCAAACACATAAGTAAACTCATCGCACTGGGTGACAATCTTAGAAGCCGCGTCCTTCAATACCTCAATAGGGTTACTACCATCGGTCTTGATGTAAAAGACCGGGTCGCTTATGCTCACATGTTTAATATCATAAAAGGCTACTTCTACCCTTTCGTCTTTGATGAGAAAGTCTTTTAACAAATTGAGAAGGGTGTGAGTTTCGCCTTTGAGCTCAACTTCAAGCTCGTTTTCAGTTTTAGATAATATAACTAGTTCCATTTATAATCACCTTTGAATGGTGAATGACCTAAGTTGTGTAAAAATTTTCAAAAAAGGGAAATAATTAAGAGATCCCTTTCCCGTATTCCGTTGAGATTTTACGGGTTTCAGTGATATTGCAGATAGGGCATTTAAGCTTTTGCCCCTCGAGTACCAGTTCCCCTCTACAATTTGAGCAATACGCCTTCACAACTCCAAGAGAATCTTCAGCCGTAGTAAGGCGCATTCTCTCCGTGTCAATAACTCTGGCTCTGATTATATCAGAAGGTCTGAATTCGTCTGCAAGTCTTTTGACGTAAGAATCCTTCACATTTGACACATGGATGTCCCCAAGTCTTAAATTGACTATTTCCCTCTTTTCTTTACCTTCAATTCCTGCAATTTCGACAGATGCCCCTGATTCTCGTACGTCAATTATCACTCCATATACGATATCTCCGACTTTAAGGAAATTAGGGGTGATAGTGTTTGGTTTAACTGAGATTACTCTGGCTTTTCGATCAATGAATACTTTGCCTGTAACAGTAGAGTAAATATCCCCGGCAGATATGATTGTGCCAGAACCGGGTTTGAATTCTTCAGTGGTTCCTACAAGTTGCCCTGGGAGTACGAAACCTCCAGCTTCAAGATCTGTCTCCGCTTTTTCTACTTCGTGATATCCCCTGGAGTCAGACATATCCGTTCTCTCCCTGGGAGTTTTCTTCGGATAAGGGAACCTCCTTTTTTTACTCTGATCTCCTCCTCTGGACTGATCTTTAGACTGATCCCTAAACTGTCCTTTATATTGATCTCTGGGCTGATTCCTGAATTGCCCTTTATATTGGTCTCGGGGTTGATCCCTCGATTGTCCTTTATATTGTTCGCGGGGTTGATCGCTGGGCTGCCTCTTATATTGCTCTCTGGAATGATCCCTGGGCTGCCCTTTATATTGCTCACGGGGCTGTTGGTCTTTTGGCTGACCGTTGTTATTTTGGTCTCGTGGCTGATCTCTACTTTCTGAGGTCACCTGAGCCCCTATTTGAACTCTTTTTTCATCTACTGGCTTCTCTTCACTAGGACCTGTCAATTTTTTCCTAGTTGTCTTATTCTTTCGAATTCTAATCATGATCCCTCATTCTAATTATCGTTAGTATGGACAGAAATCAAAACCTTCTAAACAAATCGTACATTTTATTTGAATTGAAGAGATCCAGATGTTGTTAAATAATATTCACCCGAACCTCTGGAGGAAATAGATCTTCATTTCCATATTAGCGAGCATTTTCTTATTCTCAAACATTTCTGCTTCCAGCACATCCCAGAGTTCTGTGGATGCATTACTGTATTATTTGTAAAGTGTATGTTTATAAGTATGTATTTATAAGTCAACACTAAAGCAAAATCTGATAAATAGCGATATATAATTGTATATAACGCCAGGTATATGCACCTCAAGTTGCAGTACTGAACTTTGAGTCATACACGGAAACCGCTATCCTGTAAATCTCTACCTCAATAACCTCTCTTTCCTTTTTGTGAAAGTCGAAAATTCGTTTTAAAGGGAACTTAGCAACATAGGAGTGTGTAATGACCGCAGGCTTAATGAACTTTTGGATAAAAGCGAGACTTCCTCGATTATGGATTGAATATATAATATCACTTGTCCTTAATGCTGACGAAAGAAAGGGCCTATCCCTTCCCTTTACCCTTGACCCGAAAGGAGGGTTCATAAGCGTAGTTTTAACATGTTCCTTAATATCAGCAACATCCGAAAATATGAATTCCACCTCTGTTCCAAGCTTTCTCGCATTTTTCCCTGCAATCTCAAGCGCCTTCGGGTCCGTATCGTAACCCACAACCTTTGTGGCTCCGAGAAACTTTGCCCCTATTGCCAGGATTCCAGTACCACAGCCCAGATCCTGGACAGAATCATCAAGATCTCCCTGCATATAAGCGAAATGCAGAATTTCCGCAGCCAGAGTGGAAGGGGTCTGGTACTGTTCAAGCTCAAGTTCAGGATCGGAAAAACTCTCGATTTCTTCTAGTAGCATTTCAAGTTTTCTCTGTTTCATTGCATCGGCTCTTCAGTAATCTCATCCAGTACAAGCCTCTCCCACTCTCGTTCTCCAAGGACAATCTCAAACTCTTGAGGCGTAAGCATAGGGGAAGGAAAGCGTCCGACCTCATCAATAGCAAGCCTGGGGCAGGCAGTATTTACAAAAGCATCTGCCTTGAACTGGAGTAACTGATCCGGAGTCACAAGATCGATCATGATCAAATATGCATCTTTGCCATGCTTTTTTGCACACTTTTTTAAGGTTGAGGCCAGTTCCAGCCTCTCCTGTCCGTTTTTGCTTGAGACAATTATCCCGAAAACTTTCGCATCCAGCGATTTTGCAATTACCGCGCTTCGCTGGCGGAGAATTTTTGAAGGGTCTACCTCACGAAGTTCCCCGGAAAGAGGGTCTGCTGCCAGAACACGTTTTTTTGTGGAAAGAGCCACACCCAAAGGATGGAAATCTCCGCTTCCGATATAAAGGTACTCATCACACTCTTCTGCTCTTGCTGCTGAAAAATTACAGCCCAGCACCTGTCCCGGATATGTAATCCTCAAATCTCCCCGTCCGATTACGCAGGTCCTTCCCCCTGCCTTAAGCACAGCACAGGCATCAGGCAGTTTATGTACGTGCTGAACAGTAGTAATCAGCCCAACCCGCTGCCCCTTAAGTTTGGGCACTGCTTTCTCGACAACAGGACGGACGTCAACCGCAGAGCGTGCTTCTATGAAATAAATCTTATCGGAGATTTTCTTATCCCTAAGTTCCGCATGCCCAAAATGGAAAAAAATATCCACATGTTCCAGCAAGGTCTTATCCAGGTCGCAAGCCCCAAAGCAGGGGTCTCCGGAAATAATGATCTCGGCACCAGTAGCTTCTTCAACCTTCTTTGCAAGCTCAGCTCCTTTTCTTTTGAGCCCTTCAGGAAACTGAAAGCCAACCGTCCTCGATTCTGATACTCTTATCACACTGATAATATAATCAGGTTGTAAGTCAAATGCTTCACTGATCCCCGTAGACATCCTTAATCTCCAAACCTTTCTCGCCCACATCAATCGTGACGAGAATCTTAGGCTCAACCCCTAGCTCCTTTAATTTCAAATTGCCCTCTCCCCGTCCGATAACTGAAATAACATCCTCAATCTCCACGCCCATATTAATTAATGCCTTCACGAGTGCCAGCAGTGTCCCACCCGTACTGATCACATCATCTACGATAATTACTCTGTCCCCTCTTTTAAGCCCATTTATGTAAAGGACACCTTTCGAATACCCGGTACTCTGAGAAAGTTCTACTTCACCCTCAAGGAAATAAGGGCGCTTTCTAACAATAGTCAAAGGAATTCCCGTTTTCAGAGACAGAGCAATCGCTACGGGAATACCCATAGCCTCTATCGTAAGAATAGTGTCAACTTCTTTAATATTGGTAATCTTGAGAATATATTCGGCGATCTCCTCAACCAGATGGGGATCAATGGATGGTACTCCATCAGAGATAGGATGGATGAAATAATTGTATTCTCCTCGCTTGATCACAGGAGAATTGATGAGTGAGGTTTGCAGTTTTTCAAGCATTGCATTAACTTCCTTTAACTTAATGATATTCTGAATTATTCTGAAGTAAAAGTCCTTTCAGATTCCATTAATGGTCTGAGTGTTATCCACAATCCAGAGTAACGACGTTCTTCCTCTGTAGACAGATGCAGATAGATATAATCATCTAAGGAAGGGTATATCTTCAGGAAAAATCAAAGTACGATATATAACTTTGGTTTTTCTAATCCATGCTGATAGAAGCATGAGAATTATAATAAATACACATCAGTATTAATAAATTTAAGGATGGACCTGAGGTCCTGGCGGGCAAACTCCTTTGAGTCATTTCTAAAAATGTAATATTAAGGTGAAGTTAAGGTAAAGTTAAGATAAAGTTAAGTTTGTAAGCACAGGAATTATTGTTTGAATTACTGTGGGACATATACAACGTAACCGCGCGGTGGCGCCCAGAGTTCAGTCCACCCGCTTTCATCCGTCCACTTATCCTCCGGCACACCTTGATCATTGCTTCCGCGCCAGGCTGCAGGAGAAAGCCGGGTGTCAATCCAGTGGGTCTGGATCCACGTACCGTTCCATGTGCTGCGGTTGTTCAAAACAAGTACCAATCCTTTTTGCTCACCAGATCCTTCACGCTGCATGATGTAGAGGTCATCATCCACATAGAGAATACTCATCCGTCCACCGGCATATTTCTCGTGGACATGCACAAGCGCGTCAATGCCGCTATGATTTCCTTCCTGTGCCAGGTTAAAGTTGAAATAGTCTTGCCAGAACACGCAGGGATATCCTTCATGGGTTAGAATGTACGCATAGGCAAGCATCTTGTCTCGGATAATCGGATTATCACGTGCGATATCGTGGTTCTCAACGAAGGTAACCGTTTCGAAAGGCCGGTCATACAGAAGCATTCCCGGCTGCAGTACAAGTTCACGCATGCTAAATCCGTCACGGTCACACAGGTCATGCAGCAGTTCACGGAGCGGGAAATCAAAGGCAGCAACAGGATTATCAGACCACGCGTTGGCTTCATCGAGCCATTCCTCAATTGGACGGGCTTTGTCCCAATCTTCTCCGACGCCATACGGCTTGAAGCTATAATCACCCCTCAATGCCCGCAGTTCCTGGATGGCGCGAATCATCCAGCCTCCATAACCTTTTACCATATCGTAGCGGAAGCCATCAAAACCAATTTTCTCGAGCATCCACCTCGAATATTCGATAAGTTGCATATAAACAAGGGGATTGCGGTGACAAAGGTCAGACATATCTCCAAAAATCTCGCGATCCCACGTTTCGTATGGGCTCGGATGGAAACACTTCCAATCGCGGGGAAACATATTGCTTTTAGGATGAAATTTAGTCCAGCGCATCTTGTGATCTACTTTGTTTTCTTCCTGTTCATCACCGCCGCTGTTGTGGTTGAACACCAGGTCAGCATAGACCTGCATCCCATGGTCATGCACGGCCTTCACCAGATCCTCAAGCTCGTCCCTGGTACCGAACCACGTCGGCACCCCTCCCTTCTGGTCAAACTCCCCGAGGTCATAGTAATCGTACGGATCATAGCCCATGGACTTCCACCAGGCCGCCTTGCTGACAGGCGGCAGCCATAAGGCAGTGAACCCGGCTTTTTGCAGCGCAGGAATGCGCTTCTTTATCTCAATCCACCACTTGTGCTCACAGGATTCCAATGCAGGACAATCCCAGTAAAACGCTTGAAGCATAACTCCCATAATAATCCCATCCTACTTCCAGTTTAATTTTAATCAAAAACCAAAGATTAAAAGTGAACTTCCCAGAGAAAACTGGATAGCTCTTATTAACCTGTGTTGCGTTCCCATATTTGAACGCTGCTGTGAGGCTGTCACCACCTATGTCTACTTTCTTATATTTAAACGGTCAATCAGCATCCAGTTTTAGGTGAAGTACATACATTAGAATAACAGCTTCATTATTTATTTCTTTTTTCAGTAAAATTTTGGAGAGATAATTTGTGTTAAAAATTTAGAATTGAAACTGGAGGAAAAAAGGAAGAGAAATAAGTAAAAAAAGCTTCAGAGAAGCTTCTGCCGTGAAATTCAGTTTTTCTGTTTAGCCTTGAACTTACAGATCAATTTCCGATTTCACGAGTTTAATTTTCTAAAGATTTATGCCGCTGTCTTATTGAGCAGCCCGAGAACCACGTAAGGGTTAGCATCCGCCGATTTCATTTTACTCAGGGTGGCTTCATTAATGTCAACGACTGAAATTACCGAAACAAGGCCCTCCGTGTCCCAGTTATTTTTGTCCATGAGCCAGAGGTCCATCAAATATTTCGAAACCCATGCAGGATCATCGGCTTTTGCTCCGCAATTTTCATTGACGATATCAAAGTTAAACCCAAGTACTACTGCCTTCATAGTTTTAGTGTTTTTGTCCGTAACCACGAAAATTCCAGCGGGAGCTCCTCCAAGAGCTTCTGTTTCGTTATCTGTGAGTGAGGAAATCCAGATTCCTCCTTTTCCAGGGGATACATCCCAACGCTTTACGAAAACGTCATCTTTGCACCAGGTGGGGCAAGCGAAAACAGTATAACTTACTCCTTTATTAAGTGGATAATGTTCTTCCATCCAGTGAGCAAGAATGTAACCGCTGGAAACCCCCGGACAGAAGTGGTTGTGCAGTTCCAGGCACTGCATGAGTTCATAATCCAGTTTTCCGGTAGCCCAACCGTTAGCTATGGTAAGAATTGCAAACTCACGCCCGTCGAACACCGTTTTATTTACTTTGTCATTCCAGGCAGCTATCGATTCATTACTTTTCGAAAGTTTACTAAATTTTATATTCTCCGTTACCTTATAGCTAATCTTACTTTTGTTTTCATACGAAACCTCGATATAAGTACATTTTCCGCTGTTTTTATTGAAAAATGCGAACCAGAGAGGACTGTTCCTCGCATTTTGAACTACGAGCAGATTTTTTGAATACTTAAGGTTCCTGCTATAAAATTCCGAATAGAAACTGTCCAGGAAAGTATATGAATTTGCTGGAGAACCGATATCAGTAATGATAAGTGTGTTTTCGGTATTAATGTTTCCAAGACTTGCTTCGGCTGCATTAAAGACCTGAGACA
This sequence comes from Methanobacteriota archaeon, assembly GCA_030837265.1. The sequence continues at coordinate 1,633 of JAUPKV010000140.1, read as the reverse complement.
TCAAACCCGAGTTATGACGTTCAGCTGCAACGCTAGGGATAGAACTAAGAGATAAAACCAGCGCTGTAAGGAAAACAAAACTTATGAGTTTCACTTTTATTTTCTTTGTGTAGATATTGTCTTTTCCAATCATGAATTTTCCTCTTTCTAAACAATTAAATCTAACCTACTCCAAGAGGTATTAATTGTTATCTAATTAAAACAAAATTCGAATAAATGTTACGTAATTGTAGCTTATTGTTTTTTAGTGTTACAAAAATTTATTAAAATATTACATAAAACTTTCGAATTTGGTTAACAGTGAAATATATTAGAAATTAAAAAGATAAATGGAAAATAGCAAATAAGACTGGGAAGGTAAAAAAGAGGTAAAAAAGAGGTAAATAGAGTAATAAATAATCTGTATAGAAACTTGAAGGAACCCGGAAAAATTGGAATAAAAAATTCAAGGACAAACTAAATTGTCAAAAAATCCAACCACAATCTCTGCCAGTTCCTTACTCTTTTGAGTCGAAGTCATTAGTGTATCAGCACGGTTGGCACGGCATCCGACTCTTTCGAATGCGAATTCGTCTGCCTGGTCCCTTTCATCGAAAACGAAAATATCCAGAAAGTCCTGATAATACTCGGCAACTCCCATGGAAGAAACTTCAAGGCCGCAGGCTTGCATAAGCTTTCCGGCAGGGCCGCTTACGGGGGCATTGCCGATAATGGGGCTGACTGCGACTACTGTCTTCTCTTTCAGGATTTCTTTCATTCCGGGCAGGGAGATGATTGGGCCTATGCTTGTAATCGGGTTGCTCGGGCCGATAAGGACTTTATCGTCATTTTTAAGGGCTTCGAGTACTTTTGGAGCGATTGAGGCTTCGGTGACTCCTCGGATATCTACTCCGGTTACTTCGGGTTCTCCGTCTTTTGCGATCCAGAAGTCCTGGAAATGCATGGTCCCTTCGGGGGTTTCTACAAAAGTGGCGATTGGGTCGTCAGACATGGGCAGGATCTTAGATTCGACTCCGAAGATGGATGCAAGTTTCAGAGTTGCCTCCGTGAGGGAGGCGCCGTTTCGGAGGAGATTCGAGCGGATAATATGGGTTGCCCGGTCCAGGTCTCCGATTTTCATATTTTCGGTAACTCCCAGTTCCAGCATTCGGTCATAGGTCACAAAGGAGTCGTCCTCTATTCCCCACCATTTTTTCCTGTCTATCTGGTCTGAGAGTAGATAGAGTACGGTATCAATGTCAGGACAGATGAGGTTTCCTGAAACCCAGAGGTCTTCTGCAGTGTTTACGACAACAGTCAGCTCTTCGGGGGGGAGGATTTCTCTAAGTCCGTCAAGAAGTTTTGGAGTTCCGGTGCCGCCTGAAAATACTATCATGGTAAGCCTTTTCCTGAGAGTGTTCCGGAAACTTTCCCGGTTTTTTCAATTTTTGCAGCTTTTCAGTTTTTATTTAGCTTTTTTGACTTTCAGTAGCAGGTTTTACTGCAAACTTTGCGGTATCACATAATATTGCAGTATCAAAGTATTTGCGGTATAAAGTATTTACAGAATCAAATCAGTAATCAAAGTAATAGTAACAGCAATATATAATGACATCTGTCTAAAGAATAATGAAAGTTGTCCTTGATCCTGTAC